>JBGUME010000059.1:0-2934 GCA_045116695.1 Anaerovoracaceae bacterium
CCGGCCTGCTGCTCATATTCCTGCTGAGAGTGGGGCACGTGAAGCGCCGCCGCGCCAGAAGGCGTGAAGCGCTTCGCAGAGCGAAAATAAGAGAACTTGCCCGCATGCAGATGGAAATGGACGCGGACAGGATCCGCAGGGACTGGAACTCGACCGGATACGATCCTATAGCTCCGCGGACGACGGATCTCAGGAGAGAAGCGGTCAGCGAAGCGCTGGAAGAGGAAAAAGGCCGGCGCCGGCGCAGACGGAATAAACAGTGATGTTCGACATAAGTGAAGAACTCAAAAAACTGCCGAAGACACCCGGCGTATATATGCATAAGGACAGCCTGGGCGAGGTGATCTACGTAGGCAAAGCGGTGAATCTCAGAAACCGCGTGAGCAGCTACTTCAGGACTTCGCAGGCAGATCCCAAAGTGAGAGCGATGGTCTCCAACATAGCTGAATTCGAATATATCAGCTGTGCGACGGAGATGGAGGCTCTCCTTTTGGAATGCAATCTTATAAAGAAATATATGCCGCGCTATAACATCCTGCTGAAGGATGACAAGTCGTATCCTTACATAGAGGTCACGACCAATGAGGAGTTCCCGCGTGTCATAAGCACCAGGAGACTGCAGAGGGATGGGAACCGCTACTTCGGACCATATTCCGACGCGGGCGCGGTAAAGCGCATCCTTGGCATGATAGATGAGATGTACATGTTCAAGAAGTGCCGCCAGCAGGAATTCAAAAAAGGCGTGAGACCTTGCCTTAACTACTTTATCGGGAAGTGCCCGGGCGTGTGCACGGGGGAGGCGGATAAAGCTGAGTATAACGAAAAGATAGGCGAGGTCATAGATATCCTGAGCGGCAGGGACTCGGCTGTCATGGCGAGGCTCAAGGCTGACATGGAGGAGGCGTCCGAAGAAATGAGATATGAGGACGCGGCAAGATACAGAGATTACATGAAGTCGCTCAGGTCGCTTGGCGAGACACAGCGCGCGACGATGATAAAGGACAGGGACGCGGACGTTCTTGTGCCTGTCATAGCGCAGAAAACCGGCGTGGTCGCGCGCTACAAGGTGGAAGGCGGTAAGATGAGCGGCCGAGAGATCACGTATATAAGGAGCGACAGCGAAGGCAGTTCGTCAAGAGACATGCTCTCATCGTTCATAAAGCAGTACTATCCGGAGCTTTCCATACTGCCTCGGGAGATAATACTTCCGATGCACATTGAGGACGAAGAGCTCCTTGAAGAATTCCTTGACAGTATCAACACATCGAATGCGGAGGGAAAGACGGACGTGATGCACAAAACGCGCATCATAGTGCCTGAAAGAGGAGAGAAGAAAGCTGTCCTCAGGATGGCGATGGAGGATTCAGTGAAGCTGGCAGGCACTCTCGATGAAAAGGCAGAGCGCGAGGCTGAGAGAAGGGAAGCACTCAAGGCAGCCATAGCAGGACTGATAGAATACGCCTCATCCATAAGCGGAAGCGCTCCGCTTCTGATCCCTGAGGACGATGACAGGGAATACAGGGTGGAAGCCTATGATATATCCAATTTCAACGGTCTGGATACAGTCGGAGGAATGGTCGTTTATGAGGGCAGAAAGCCTGTCAGAAGCGATTACAGGAAGTTCAAGGTCAGGACTGCCGAGGGTGACGACTACGGCAGCTTAAGAGAAGTCATATACAGAAGGCTCAAGCGAGCCAGAAAGGGCGATGAAGGTTTCAGCACATATCCGGACATCATGTTCATAGACGGAGGACTTGGGCAGGTACACGCCGTGAAGGCCGTCGTCGATGCGTTCCGCATCGCGATCCCGGTGGTCGGGCTCGCTAAAGACGATGCCCACCGCACCAGAGCCATCGTCTTTGACGACGGCCGCGAGATCGATCTCCGCGACGACCGCCTGTTATTCAGCTACTGCAGCAACATACAGGAGGAGGTCCACCGCTTCGCTATCACATACATGTCGGGAGTCAAGGGCAAGAAGATGATAAAGTCCGCTCTTGAGGACATCCCGGGCATAGGACCGAAGCGCAGGACGGAGCTGCTCGCGAAGTTCGGAAGCATCAAGGCGATAAAGAACGCCACATACGAAGAACTCATGGAAGTCGACGGCATGACGAGCAGAGCTGCCGAGAGCGTTCTGGAGTTTTTCTCTGAAAGCGGCACTTGATAATTACACCTCTCCGTGTTATATTGATAGGGCATTTCAGGAAAGGAGAAACGCGCTATGGCAGAAGATATCAAGAACGTAAACGTCGAAGAAGAGGAAGAAGATATCATCACTCTGGAATTTGATGACGACACTGCAGTTGACTGCTATGTAATGGGCACATTCGAGCTCGGCGACAAGGAGTATATCGCTCTCGAACCTGAAGACGGAACGGATGATGTTTATATCTACGGATACAAGCAGATCAGCGACGACGAGTTTGAGATAATCGAGATCGAGGATGAGGAAGAATTCGACGCTGCAGCGGCTGAGTTCGACGCCATCATGGCTGACCAGGAATAATCAAAATTCGTTCTCGACAAGCGTAGTTTTATAGTGTATAATCGGTGGCGTGCCACAGGGTACGCCATATATATGCGGATGTGGCGGAATTGGCAGACGCGCACGGTTCAGGTCCGTGTGAGTAACATCGTGAAGGTTCGAATCCTTTCATCCGCACCACTAACGGCAGCCGAAAGGCTGCCATAATAATAAGGGGCGTTAGCGCAGCTGGGAGCGCGTCTGACTGGCAGTCAGGAGGTCACGAGTTCGAGCCTCGTACGCTCCACCATGAAAACCTTGGAAATCCAAGGTTTTTTCTTTTTCACGGGTGGTTAGATGTGGTTAGATAGTTGTTAGATTTGCTCATTTGGAGCATTTTCGGAGCACTTTTTTAAGCAAAAGCCTGTGAAATAAGCTCATAGCGCTCGTCGTCTCTGGAAAGATCA
>JBGUME010000060.1:0-13457 GCA_045116695.1 Anaerovoracaceae bacterium
TGATCTCGGCGACAATGTAGCGGTCACTGAAGACGGCGTTGCCAAAGACTCGGGCTACATCTGCTATTTTGTCGACGGAGCCGAAGCCAAGCTCAGTACTGACGCGCTCGATTCTTTAACTGAAAAGGATCTCAAGGAACTCACTGGACGCAAGTCTGTGAATACGCCGGACGACCATTGCGGCAAGGGATACCCGATATTCAAGGTGGTCCACAACAGCAAATGGTATCTGGTCTACTATCTGGATAATGAATCCGCGGCCAAGTATTACGAAGGTGATACCGTAAACATCGACATAAACGGTGAGCAGGTAGCGGTAAGGGTCAGCCGCGTAGAGAGCGGGACCAAGACTACTAAGATCGCGCTTTCATGCAAGACGTTCTTCCCGGGATTTTCGGAGATGCGCACTCTGGATACCACGGTCACCATCAACAAGGCGGAGGGTCTGGTGCTTGATGATTCCAGCATCGTGACCGCGCCGGACGGGATGCGCGGAGTGTTCGTAAAGAACAAGCTTGGAGAGCACGTATTCAAGCCTATAAGCGCCAAGGCAGACAACGGCAAGAAATGCGTGGCTTATTCGGATATATATGTTGACGCAGACGGTAATTTCGTTGAGACCATACGTACTTATGACGAGATAGTCTCAGAACCGACAGAAGAAGACATGGCCGGTCTTGAAAAATCGCATCCGGCAAAGAAACAATGACCATAGCTGAACGATTCAAAGAAGTCAAAAAACGGGTCGATGACGCCGCGGCAAGAAGCGGCAGGGACCCGGAAGATATAAAGCTGGTCGCCGTCACCAAGACGCATCCGGCATCGGAGATCAACGAGGCGATAGCCGCGGGAGCCACGGACATAGGTGAAAACCGCGTCCAGGAGATCCTGGAGAAGATCGAAGACGTATCACCGGTAAGATGGCACCTGATAGGACACCTTCAGACCAACAAGGTAAGGCAGGTGATAGACAAGGTGGTGATGATCCACTCGGTCGATTCCCTGAAGCTGGCGCGTGAGATAGACAAGCGGGCCGCAGCCGCCGGGCTGAAGATGGACGTACTGATAGAGATCAACTCCGCGATGGAGGAGACCAAGTCGGGTATCGCGGCCGGCGACCTTAAGCAGCTGGTGACGGACATCACAGCGGAGTGTGAAAACGTGAGGGTGTGCGGCATCATGTGCATACCGCCGATCGCAGCGGATCCTGAGGATTCAAGGCCGTATTTCAGGGAAGCGGCAGAGCTCTTCGAGGAGATGAAGAGCTGGGAACTCCCGCCTGAGAGGTTCGCGCCGACCGAGCTCTCCATGGGCATGTCGGGCGACTTCGAAGTCGCTGTAGAAGAGGGAGCAACGATAGTCAGAGTAGGCAGTTCGATATTCGGACCGCGCAATTACAGATAGAGGAGGAACAATCAAATGGGTTTCATGGACAAAATGAAAGACCTGGTCGGGATCACCGATGAGTATGAAGATGATTACGATATAACGCAGGAAGAGATCGATGCTTACAAGAATGAACTGAACAAGGCAGCAGCAGCCGCGGCGCCTGAACCTCCGGTAAACACCGGCATCAGCCCACTCGCGTTCAACGAAGTGGCACCGCCGCAGAAGTTCACCGACAAGCAGCCTGCACAGGTAGACAAGGCTTCGCGCAATGATTCCGGCGCGTTCAAGATGGTAGTCATCGAGCCTAAGAGCATCGAGGAATGCCGCAAGCTGATCGACAATCTAAGAAACAACAAGCCGGTCATCATCAATCTCGAGAAGGTCGAGACAGATCTGGCCCGCAAGATGTTCGATTTCCTGAGCGGCGCTACATACGCGCTCCAGGGCAACATCCAGAGAATCAACCAGAACATCTACCTTTTTGCCCCTCGTAATGTTAACATTAAGGCAATGGTAGACAGGACCACAGAGTCCGGTAAGACGATTTCGAAAGAAAGTCCGTGGAAATAAACAGTCCGCAGATCAAATATAACAATGATAAGTTAATCAATAGGAAAGGTGAGGTAAGACACTATGATAATGCCGATTGATATCGATAAGAAAGAATTCAGCCGTGACAAGAAGGGATACAACTCAAGAGAGGTCGACGAGTTCCTGGATCTCATAGTCGCAGATTATGAGAAGGTGCTCAACGACAACAGGACAATGGCTCATAAGATCAAGGCTCTCGAGAAGCAGCTCGAGGAAGCTCAGAAGGATGACAACGCCATGGTCGAGACACTCGAGACAGCTAAGAAGCTGATGGCTGACATCTCCGCAAGCGCAGAGAGAAGAGCCGAGCTCATGATGAGAGACGCTGAGCTCGAGGCTGAGAACATGCTGCTTGACGCAAAGGTCAACGTAAGAAAGCTGACTGACGAGCACGCGGTGCTCAGCACAAAGGTCAGGAGACTCAAGGACAACTTCCGCAAGATGCTCGAGGCCGAGCTGGCCCGCATCGATGAAGATGACTTCGATCTGATCAGAGACCTTGCAGAGATAGAGCTCCCTAAGGCAGAGGAGCCTGCTAAGGAAGAGACAGTTGATAAGGCACCGACCCTCGTATTTGACAAGAACGAGGAGGCGGGAACGCTTGAAGTCGACTTCAGCGCTCCGAACGAGCCGGCAACGATCTCCGACCTCTCGGACAGCCTCAAGGCTATGGCCGAGGAGACTTCGATCGATAACACTATCATCCTGAAGTAAGAGCCTATCCTTTCTCATTAACACGATAAAAAACGCTTTACCATTCGTGGTAAAGCGTTTTGTTGTCTTATTTCCGGGCTGAGGCTTTTATTCGAAGTCGTAACTTCCGAGCTTTTCTTCGCGGCCTTCGTTCAGATAGTCGCAGATGGCAACGTATGTCTCATAGGAGATATCGTGCTCTATCTTGCAGGCGTCTTCCTCAGCCTGCTCGCTGCTTACTCCAAGCTTCTCAAGGAATGCTGTAAGAGCTTTATGCCTCTCATAGATCCTCTTCGCGATCTTGTAGCCTGCCGGAGCCAGGGTGATAGGTCCGTTGGCATCCATGTTGATGTAGCCGTTCTCTCTGAGGCGCTTTACCGCGTATGAAACGCTTGGCTTGGTAACACCGAGTTTCTTGGCGATATCTATAGAGCGGATATATCCGTGCTCCTCCTGAAGGATGAGCATAGCCTCGAGATAGTCTTCCGCGGATTGCCTGATCTTCATGATGGATTCTCCTTACGTGCAGGTCATTCCTTACGCCCCTAACAATATCATAATATGCTCACATATTCAATCATAGATGGTTTACAATTCGAGAATGTCATGCATATGAATTTCATGTGAAATTGTATCAAAATAGGTGCAAGCCTGCCCGGGATGTGCTATCATTACGTCGTTGACAAGTAACAAGCGGCAAAGTCTGCTCTTACACATCAAAATGCGATTAATAAGGAGGAAGAAAGTAATGGCAAAATGGGTATGCAGCGTATGCGGTTACGTACATGAGGGTGATACACCTCCTGAAAGATGTCCGGTATGCAAGGTTCCTGCAGAGAAGTTCATCAAGCAGGAAGAAGAGATGACATGGGCTGCTGAGCATGTTCTCGGCGTAGCACAGGGAGTTGATCCTGAGATCATCGCTGATCTGAGAGCTAACTTCGAGGGCGAGTGCTCCGAGGTAGGTATGTACCTGGCTATGTCCAGAGTCGCTTTCAGAGAGGGATATCCTGAGATCGGCGAGTACTGGAAGACCGCTGCTTTTGAAGAAGCTGAGCACGCTGCTAAGTTTGCGGAGCTCCTCGGCGAGGTGCTCACAGACAGCACAGAGAAGAACCTCAGAATGAGAGTAGAGGCTGAGAACGGCGCTACTCTCGGAAAGACAATGCTCGCTAAGAAGGCTAAAGAGCAGAACCTCGATGCTATCCACGACACAGTTCACGAGATGGCAAGGGACGAGGCAAGACACGGCAAGGCATTTGCAGGTCTTCTGAAGAGATACTTCGGCTAAAAGCTTGTCTTTTTCATCCACAGCTTTGTCAGCTGCGCGGCGCTGCGGTGCTCACTTACCATAAGTAAGCTCCGCTCCTCGCCCGCTTGCTTTCGCGCTGTGAACGAAAAATCCTGCGCTTTTGATGAAGAGGTCAGAGTATATGCTCTGACCTCTTTTTCTTTTGGGGATCCGAGAAAACCGGCACGATCCGGGCAAAAAAACATAATTAGTACATAACAACATATTGACACTAAAAACCTGCATGACTACAATATATAGTGTTCGGAACGGAACATCTTTTTTTACGCTAAAAAAATAAAAGGGCGTCCAACACCAGTCAAATCAACATTTTTCATACATACAATAAAGAATAACGGAGAGAGAACATGAAAAGCATTGTAAAGAGAGACGGCAAGGAGATGCCGTTCGATGAGTCTAAGATCTTCAACGCCATATACGCTGCTAACAAGGCAGTCGATGGCGAGAAGATGTCGAGTATCGACTTCACTTACCTCACGAAAAAGGTCGTAGAGCAGCTGGATGGCGAGACCTGCACAGTCGAGCAGGTGCAGGATATCGTCGAGGCGATGCTCATCAAGTATGACTGGGAAAAGACAGCAAAGGCATACATCCTGTACCGCGCTGAGCACGCAAAGATCAGAGAGGCTGAGTCCGATTTGATGAACATCTACAACGAGCTCACTTACTCCTACTCCAAGGATGCGGATATCAAGAGAGAGAACGCCAACATCGACGGCGACACTTCGATGGGCACCATGCTCAAGTACGGTTCCGAGGGCGCAAAGTATTTCGTAGACAACTACGTACTGCCTAAGGACATCGCAAAGGCACATATCAACGGTGACATCCATATCCACGATAAGGATTTCTATATGCTCACCGAGACATGCTGCCAGATCGACCTTATCAAGCTTTTCAAGGACGGATTCTGCACAGGCCACGGCTACCTCAGAGAGCCGCAGTCGATCATGAGCTATGCTTCACTGGCATGCATCGCGATCCAGGCCAACCAGAACGAGATGCACGGCGGCCAGTCGGTACCAAACTTCGACTACGCTATGGCGCCGGGTGTCGCAAGGACATATATAAAGGAATACTTCTCTGCACTTACTGAGATAATCGCCGCGAAGCTCGACGTGGCGTATGCGGACGCTAAGGCTATCGCTGACAAGATCAAAGCTGAAGCTGAGGCTCCGACTCTGGCGACAAACGGCTCGTATGGCGAAGTGCTTGGCGAGTGGTTCGATAAGTCAGGATGGGCCGGCGGGCTCACAAGAGATCAGCTGGTAAGATGCAGCGCTCAGGCCGCCGAGGCAGCATGGGCGAGGACGGACAAGATGACCTACCAGGCTATGGAGGCTCTTATCCACAACCTCAATACCATGAACTCCAGGGCCGGAGCTCAGGTGCCGTTCAGCTCGGTCAACTTCGGAACCGACACGACTCCGGAAGGCCGCATGGTCATCAAGAACTTCCTGCTCGCCACAGAGGCGGGACTCGGAAACGGCGAGACTCCGATCTTCCCGGTTTCGATCTTCAAGGTCAAGGAAGGCGTCAACTACAACGAGGGAGATCCTAACTACGATCTCTTCAAGCTGGCCATCAGATGCAGCGCAAAGAGGCTGTTCCCTAACTTCAGTTTCCTGGACGCTCCGTTCAATCTGAAGTTCTATGAGGAAGGCAACTACAATAAGGAAGTTGCCTACATGGGATGCCGTACAAGAGTCATGGCCAACAGCCATGATCCTTCAAAGGCGGTCGTATGCGGCAGAGGAAACCTCAGCTTTACATCGATCAACCTGCCAAGACTCGCGATCGAGGCTAACAGGGACTTCGACGTGTTCTACAAGAAGCTGGATGCCATGATGGAGCTTGTTGCAAGACAGCTGCTGCACAGATTCAGGATCCAGTGCACAAAGAAGGGCCGTAACTATCCGTTCCTGATGGGACAGGGTATCTGGATCGACTCCGACAACCTCGGACCTGATGACAGCGTAGCTGAGATCCTCAAGCACGGAACTCTTTCCATAGGATTCATCGGACTTGCGGAGACCATGAAGGCTCTTACGGGCAAGCACCACGGCGAGGATGAGAGAGTCAGAGAGCAGGCTTTCGAGGTCATCAAGCACATGAGAGAGTTCTGCGACAGAAAGAGCGCGGAGACCGGACTCAACTTCACTCTGCTGGCTACACCGGCTGAGGGACTCTCCGGCAGATTCGTCAAGATCGACAGAGAGAAGTACGGCAAGCTGCCTGGCATCACTGACAGGGATTACTACACAAACTCCTTCCACGTGCCGGTATACTTCCCGATCGGAGCTTTCGAGAAGATCGCGATCGAGGCGCCGTATCATGACCTCACAAACGCGGGACACATCAGCTATGTAGAGCTGGACGGCGATACCGCCAAGAACCCTGAGGCCTTCGAATCTGTCATCAGATTCATGAAGGAAGCAGGAGTCGGCTACGGCAGCGTAAACCATCCTGTAGACAGAGACCCTGTCTGCGGATACACGGGAGTCATCGATGACGTTTGCCCAAGATGCGGAAGACGCGAGGGCGAGCCTGTCACTATCGAGAGACTGAACGAGCTTCGCATGAGGTACCCAAGCGTACCTGTTCCTTGCGACTGCACACACTAGTTGAATGGGAGCCTGTGGGTTTTCCACATGGTTATCCACAGGCTTATCCACAACATGATGTGGTTCTAAGTAAAAAAAACAACAATATACATTAATATTGCTTCACAAATACGTGAATTGAGATATAATAAACGGGCATAAAAAAGAGAAGTGAGAGGTACGGAGGTACGTTATGAATAACAAGGCAGTAAAGAACATCAACGGCAAGGTCGGAGAAGGTGTGGAATTCGAAAGAATCAGAAGGATCACAGGATATCTCGTAGGCACACTCGACAGATTCAACAACGGCAAGAGAGCCGAGGTAGAGGACAGAGTCAAGCACGGTCTGTCCCATAATTAATCGACCGTTATGATCTTACATAGCCGCCAGGCCCGGAAAGCGGTCGGCGGCTATTTTTATGAAAGAAGAGGCGCAGCCATGGAAGAGATGGATACGAGCAAAGTCATAAGGGTATGCGGCATAGAGCCTGAGTCCATAGTCGATGGGCCGGGATTCAGGTACGTCCTTTTTGTGCAGGGATGCCCTCATCACTGCAAGGGCTGCCACAACCCTGAGTCGTGGGATCCTAACGGCGGATACGACATGACCGTCAGGGATATACTCGACGAGATAAAGGCAAAGCCTAACATCAAGGGTGTAACCTTCTCAGGCGGTGAGCCGTTTGAGCAGGCGAGACCGCTCGTCGATCTGGCCCGCTATCTTAAAGGCATGCGCTACAGCCTCATGAGCTACAGCGGCTATACACTTGAGGAACTCGAGGCAAAGGCTGAGAGCGAATCCGCGGTCGGTGAGCTGCTTGGCATGATCGACATACTGGTGGACGGCCGCTATGAGGAGAAGCTCCGCAATCTGACCCTGGTATACTGCGGCTCGGAGAACCAGCGCGTCATAGACATGAACAAGACGCGCGAGGCAAGAGCTGCCGGCAAAGGCGATGAAGTGGTGCTGTACAAGTCGGACTTCGATTTTGAGATAAAGATCATCTAGGCAAGGAGGCCCCAATGAAGCTGGAGCTGGTCGCGACGGCGACTTTCGGTCTTGAGGCCGTGGTAAGGCGTGAGATCGAAGCGCTTGGATACAAGATAATAAAGACCGAAGACGGGCGCGTCACATACATGGGTGACGAGCGTGCTGTCGTGAGGTCGAACCTGTGGCTCAGGTGCGCTGACAGAGTGTACGTCCACATGGGCGGATTCAAGGCGACGGACTTTGAGGAGCTCTTTCAGCAGACAAAAGCGCTGGAATGGGAGGGCATCATACCGCTTGAGGGAACGTTCCCGGTAGTGGGCGGCTCGGTAAAGTCCGTGCTGCACAGCGTGCCTGCGTGCCAGAAGATAATCAAGAAGGCAGTCTCAATGAGGCTGTCCGAGTTTTATTGCAGAGAAACCATGCCGGAGACCGGCCCGGAATACAGGATAAGATTCATCGCTCATAAAGATGAGTTCCTGCTGCTGCTGGATACCAGCGGCGCGGGGCTGCACAAGAGGGGATACAGAGTGAGCGATGTGGCAGCTCCTATGAAGGAGACTCTTGCCGCGGCGCTGGTACAGCTGAGCTTCTACAAAAAGGACCGTGTGCTGGTGGATCCGTGCTGCGGTTCCGGGACCATTCCTATCGAGGCTGCCATGATAGCACGCAATATAGCGCCGGGGCTGGGGAGGTCATTTGCCTCAGAAGGCTGGGGCATCATACCGGCTGAGATCTGGCGTGAGGAAAAACGCCTGGCATTTGAGGCTGCGGACTTCGATACAAAGCTGAATATAGCCGCGATAGATATCGACAGGCGTGCAATAAAAGCGGCAAAGGACAACGCGGAGGAAGCCGGAGTCATCGATGACATCGATTTCATCTGCATGGACATGACGCAGTGGATGCCTGGCGCGGGCATACCTAAGGGCGTGCAGACCGGCGATCACGGCGTCGTTATATCTAATTTGCCATACGGCGTACGCATTGGAGATGAGAAGTCGATCAAAGAGATATACAGCCACTTTGCGGACATAATGACAGACTGTCCTGCCTGGTCGTTCTTCCTTATCACTTCAGATAAAGAAATAGAGAAAGATATAATGAAGAAGACCGGCCGCAAGGCTGACCGGAGGCGCAAGCTCTACAACGGTACGATCGAGACGCAGTTCTATCAGTATCACGGGGAGCGGCCGCCAAAGAGCAAAATTGAGTAGATAGACCTACGGGCAAAATGATATACTCGCTATAGTTAAGTTGATCAAAGAGCGAAGAGGTGTGGACATGACGAAAAAAGAATTCTACTATCCATCGACAGACGGCAAGACACAGATCCACGCGGTCAGATGGGAACCGGAAGGCGAGCCGAAGGCTGTTTTCCAGATCATCCACGGCATGGTCGAATTCATCGACAGATACGACGGTTTCGCTTCATATCTGGCTGATCATGGTTATCTGGTCTGCGGCGAGGACCATCTGGGGCACGGAGCTTCGGTACAGTCTGATGAATACCACGGCTACTTCGGCAAGGAGGGCAATGCCTGGGTCATCGCGGACATCCATCATCTGAGAGAGATGATGCAGAAGGAGTTTCCTGACAAGCCGTACCTGATGATGGGCCACAGCATGGGATCGTTCCTGATCCGTCAGTACATCACCGAGAACGGCGCCGACTACGCGAAGGGGCTTTCCGGTGTCATCATCATGGGAACAGGCTGGCAGCCGGGCGCTGTGCTTGCGGCAGGCAAGATGGTCGCCAAAATGCTCGGAACAAAAACTGTGGGCAAGTCCGCAAAGCTGATCGACGGAATGTCGTTCGGCAGCTATCTCAAGAGGATACCGAACGCCCGTACCATATCGGACTGGCTGACGAAGGACGAGGCTGTCGTGGACTGGTACCGCAACGAGCCTTGGTGCACCTTCCACTTCTCGCCTAACGCGTATTACCATATGTTCTCAGGCATGCAGAAGGCCCATGACATCAATCGGATGAAGAAGCTCCCTAAAGGGCTGCCTATCCTCATCACGTCCGGAGCCGAAGACCCTGTCGGAGCATGGGGCGAGGGCGTCCGCAAGACATTCATGGTCTACCAGGACAACACCGAGTGCGATGTTTCGATCAAGATCTACGATAACGACAGGCACGAGATCCTCAACGAGACTGACAAGGAACAGGTCTACGCCGACATGCTGGAATTCCTTGACAGCTGCATCAAATAGAGGCACAGCCGGATCCTGAATGGAATACAGTGCCGCACTCATAGCACGAATAGTGACCGCTGCCGTTCTGGCCATATTATTTGGCAACGGCAGTGTTGTCGCGTTTAACCGCATAAAACCCCAGTGGTTCGAGGACTGGGATGAGACAGCGCCTAAAGACGCGCCGAGAAAGATACTGCCGATCAAGCTGGTTGAAGCCGACGCGGACGGAAGACAGAGACTGCCGAGCAGTCCGTGGAAGTACGCATTTACGGGATATTTTGCCCTCACAGGGCTTTATCTGGCCGTAAGGGGTTCCGGTCTGCTCTTTGAGATATCTGTGCTCTGTGTGCTGTTTATCGTCCTTGAGATGGCTATATCCGACCAGCTCTACCGGGTGGTGCCGGATGAGTTCAGCATAATGCTGGCGATAGCCGCAGCCGCTTTTGTGGAGTATCACGAGAAGTGGTGGGAACCCGCCGCCGGAGCAGCTTTGGGCTTTGGCATATCCGCGGCCGTACTGCTCCTTGGCATGCTGCTCTTCAAGACGGGCAGCATAGGCGGAGCCGACATCAAGTTCTTCACATGCATGGGGCTCATAACCGGCCGTACGGGCATAGTCCTGATATACATACTGACGACACTGCTGTTTGCTGTGCATTCAGCGGTCCTCATAGCGACAAAAAAGAGCACCATAAAGGACCGCAATCCGATGCTGCCGGCAGCTTGTGCCGCAGTAACGGTCTACTTCCTGTTCCTGTGGAACATAGGGGACATGTTATTCATAGAACTGTAATGGCCAAAAACGTTCTGATAAAAATCGAATACGACGGCACAAATTTCAGCGGCTGGCAGATCCAGCCCGAAGCCCGCACGGTGCAGGGCGAGATAGAGCATGTGCTGAAATACATTGCCGGACATGACGTACACATCCACGGCACGAGCCGCACTGACGCGGGCGTTCATGCCCTGGGCCAGTGCGCGACTTTCGACTGGGATTCGAACATGCCTGTTGAGAAGCTGCCTGAGGTCATGAACCGCAGGTTCGGCGCGGGCGGAGAAGGTAGGAGCGGGGCTCCGGGAGACATCCGCATACTATCGGCGGATGTGATGCCTGAGGACTTCCACGCGAGATACTCGTGCAAGGGCAAGACCTACAGATATGTCATAGACAAGACCGGAGATATATTTGTCAGGAACCGTGCGCTGCAGTATCCGGGCGCAGATAAGCTGGATGTGGATATCATGCGCGAGGCAGCGTCTCACATCATAGGCACTCACGATTTCAAGTGCTTCGAGACCGCGGGCGGCACTCCGAGGGAATCCACCGTACGTACGGTGTCCGCTCTGAACATAACGGATGATGAAAGTTCGATAACGATAGAGATAACGGGGGACGGCTTCCTGTATAATATGGTAAGGATAATCGTCGGCACGCTGATAGAAGCCGGCGAGGGACGCAGGACAGCCTCAAGCGTCGCTGATGCGATAGAGAGCCGGGACCGCTCAAAGGCGGGATTCACGGCGCCGCCGCAGGGACTGTACCTGAAAGAGATATACTTTTGAGAAATCGGCCGGGTGCGGCTGTGATATAAAGATATAAACAGGAGAAACATTGTATAAAGTCAGAATAGACAAATTCGAAGGGCCGTTCGACCTGCTCATATACCTCCTTGAGAACGCGAGGATGGACATATATGACATAAAGGTCGCAGAGATAACGGAGCAGTATATCGGTTACCTCAAGGAGATGGAATCTCTCAACATCGAGGTGGACACCGAGTTCATAGTGCTCGCGGCTATTCTCATACGCCTTAAATCGCGCATGCTGCTGCCGAGGATAAACACTGACGGCGAACTCGAGATCGTAGAGGACCCTAGAGTCGAGCTCCGCGGAAGGCTGCTTGATTACATGCGCATCAAAAGGGCGGCTGAGGCTTTGCAGGCGGCAGAAGAATACAATCTGGCTGTCCATGAGAAGCCGGCAGAAGATATGTCGGTATATGTCGACGATCCTGACGAGATACTGCGCGTGAGTGACGAGCAGCTGGTGAACGCTTTCATACTCTTCCTGACCAGACGCAAAAAGGTAGAAGAGGTGACAAGGCGCTACCAGAGAGTGCGCAGGCGCAAGGAGACTATAGAGGCGCGCATAAGGGATATGGCGGTCCTGCTGGGACAGAAACTGAAACCGGGGACAGACGGGATATCCTTTGCGGAGCTGCTGCCTGAGAAACCTGACAGATATGATATAACACTCTCGTTCATGTCGCTGCTGTCGATGATCAAGAACATGGATTACGATGCCATGCAGGACAAGAACTTCGGAGAGATCACGGTGGTCAGAAAGGACCCTGAGATACTGGCCGCGCAGGCCGATGCCGAGGCGGCAGGAGTCATAGAATACGCCGATGATGAATTCGACGATGAGTTCAGCGATGAATTCAGCGATGAGATCTATACAGAAACGGAGATTTCGGATGTACAGCAATAAAACAATGAAATCCGCGCTTGAGACCATGATGTTCATGTGGGGAGAGCCTCTCGAGGTCAAGGACGCCGCGGAGGTGCTCGAAGCGGAAAAAGCTGAGGTAAGAGAGCTCTTCAGAGAGCTTAAGGCAGAATATGAGCAGGAGGGCAGAGGCATCAGGATACGTGAAGTAGACGACGCTTTCGGCTTTGTCACACTTGCGGAAAACGACATGTTTCTGCAGAAGCTCTGCACACCTGTAAGGGTAAGAAGACTGTCGCAGGCTGCTCTTGAGGTGCTTGCCATAATCGCGTACCGCCAGCCGGTCACCAGATCCGAGATCGACTCGATCAGAGGAATCAAGAGCGAGCGTGTCATAGACGGACTTATCGACAAGGGCCTAATCGAGGTCACCGGAAGATCGGAAGGCGTCGGCAGACCGCTCATCTACGCGACCACAAAGGAATTTCTGAAGAAGTTCGGATTCGCTTCGCTAAAAGACCTGCCTGAGGTGCCTGAGTACGAGGAACTGAGACGGGAAAGAGAAGAGGAAGGCTACGGCCAGATGTCGATCGACTTTGAGGACAAGGAAAGCGAAGAGTAAACTGAAGATGAGGATCAATCAATACATAGCGTCGGCGGGAGTTACGAGCCGCCGCAAGGCAGATGAACTGATAGCAGAGGGCCGGGTGAAAGTCAATGGCGCGAGACTGACTTCGCCCGGTTATCATGTGGAAGAAGGCGACATAGTAGAGGTGGACGGCGCGCGAATCGAGCCGGCCGGTAAAAAGGTCTATTACCTGCTGAACAAGCCTGCGGGTTATGTGACATCCACGGCAGACAAAGAAGGAAGACCGTTGGTAACAGAACTGGTGCCGGACAGCGTCAGGGTCTTTCCTGTTGGAAGACTCGACTACAACACTACTGGCCTTCTTATCATGACAAACGACGGAGACCTCGCCAACGCGCTCATGCATCCGTCAAAGGAGTTCGACAAGAAGTATCTTGTCCGCGCCCAGGGCATAGTGACCCGCGATGAGGTAAAACGCCTTGAGGCGGGCATAGATATAGGTGGATTCGTCACTTCGCCTGCCGAGGTGCATCTGGCAAAGCATGACCGCAATTCCACATTAGCTGAGATAATAATCCATGAGGGCAAGAACCGTCAGGTACGCCGCATGTTTGAGGCTATTGGACACCCGGTGCTGGAGC
>JBGUME010000061.1:0-4039 GCA_045116695.1 Anaerovoracaceae bacterium
CATTACTATATCTTCGTAATACTTCATGTTTATACCTCGCTAGCATTATGCATATTGCGTTTTATACCAACGAAAATTGTACCATCAGAAGGCACTCTTTTCAATCTGCAGACGGTCAAATTGTATTTAAGCGGACACGTAATTGTGCTAAAATTGTTATGTCTGAAAAGATAAGCAAACACGTATAACTTACTGACCGAATGGGAGGAAAAAATGTTAAAGAATTTCAAGGAGATGGCCGAACTGGTAAAGACAAACCCGGTAAAGAAAAGAATCGTTCTTTGCTGCGCTCATGACGAGCACTCACTCGACGCCGTATATGAGGCGTTCAAAGAGGGCATAGTAGAGCCTGTATTTGTCGGCAAGGAAGACGAGATCAAAGCCATCTGCAAAGAACACGGATTTGACTTCGGCGATGTCACCATCTACAACGAAGATGACGATATCGAGGCGGCCAAGAAGGCAGTCGCGCTGATCCGCGAGGGCAAAGGCGACTTCCTGATGAAGGGGCGCATGCAGACGGCTGATCTTCTGAGACAGGTAGTAAACAAAGAGACAGGCCTGCAGGTAGGAAAGATCATGTCGCACGTGGGACTCTTCCAGGTTCCGAATTATCACAAGGTAGTAGTTCTGACAGACGGCGGAATGCTTCTCCAGCCTGATCTCGAGCAGAAGGTAAAGATAATTAACAACGCTGTCGACGTACTGCACGCTCTCGGATATGAAGATCCGAAGGTAGGCGTGATGTGCGGAGCAGAGGTCCTCAACAAGAAGGCACAGGAGTCTGTAGACGCCGCGGCCCTCAAGGAGATGAACCAGAACGGAGAGATCACAGGCTGCACAGTCGAAGGACCTATCTCCTATGATATCGCTCTCAGCAAGGAGATCGCCGAGTTCAAGAAGTTCGACAGCCCAGTAGCGGGCGAGGTCGACGCGATGATCATGCCATCTATGGCAACGGGAAACATGGTAGGAAAGTCCTGGACCGTCAGCAGCAACGGAATGATGGCGGGAATCATCGTAGGAGCGAAGGCGCCTATCGTACTAACGTCAAGAGGATCCAGCGCTGAAGAGAAGTTCTACTCCATAGTACTCGCTGCCGCAGCGTCGGTATAGGTATATGTCAAATAAATGGACTGAAGTATATCCAAGGCCTCAGCTGGTCAGAGATGACTGGCTGAGCCTTGATGGCATATGGGCATTCAGCACCAAAAAAGAGGGTGAGCCGGGAATGCCGTCAAAGAGCGGCTCCATAAGGGTCCCGTTCTGCCCTGAAAGCAGGCTGTCGGGCGTCAGAAAACGCATTGAAGCTGATGACATCATGCTTTACGGGCGAAGGTTTGAAGTGCCTGAGGAATGGAACGGTAAGAAGATTATCGTCCATTTCGGAGCAGTCGATCAGACCGCAAAGATCTACGTGGACGGGAAGTATGCGGGCTCACATGAAGGAGGCTATCTGCCGTTCAGTATCGATATAACTGACTATCTGGATGGCGATTCGCACAGCCTCATTGTCGAAGCCCGCGACAGCCTGGATCACAAGTACCCATGGGGCAAGCAAAGAGTGAACAACAAAGGCATGTGGTACACGCCTGTGTCCGGAATATGGCAGAGCGTATGGCTGGAGCCTGTGCCTGAGGAGCATGTCACTTCCCTGAAGATAGACACCGGAGCCGATTTCGCTGAGATAAAGGCTTACGGCATCACCGCGGGCGTTCTGGAAATGGATGGGAAGGAGTATGTCCTTACCGATTCATCCGAAGCGGGCGCTGCCATTGCTTCGGTACGCATCCATATGGATGATCCGCATCTGTGGAGTCCGGAGGATCCGTTCCTCTACGAGATCAGCATAAAGAGTCCGGAAGATCAAGTCAGATCTTACTTCGCGCTCCGCACTTTGACGATAGAGTGGAGGCTCGGGCGTCCGCTGCTGTGCCTGAACGGAGAGCCGTATTTCTTCAATGGCGTCCTCGATCAGGGCTACTGGCACGACGGGATATACACGCCATCCTCTCCGGACAAGTTTGCGGAAGATATCCTGGCCATGAAGGCACTTGGCTTCAACACACTGAGAAAACACATCAAGATAGAGCCTGAGATCTTCTACTACGAGTGTGACAGGCTCGGCATGGTGGTCTTCCAGGACATGGTGAACAACTCGGATTACTCGTTCCTGCATGACACCGTGCTCCCGACCATTGGTCTGACAAAGCTGAGCGACGTGAAATCGCACAGTGACCCGGAGAACCGCAGGATATTCCTCGAATCTATGGACGAGACCGTAAAACTTCTGTACAACCATCCGTCCATCTGCTACTGGACCATCTTCAATGAGGGCTGGGGACAGTTTGACGCGGACGCTGCGTATTACAGGCTGAGGGATATCGACAAGTCGAGGTTCATCGACAGTACTTCCGGCTGGTTTTGGCAGAACAAGAGCGATGTTGACAGCTATCATGTGTACTTCAGGAAGGCCAACATGAAGCTGGGC
This sequence comes from Anaerovoracaceae bacterium, assembly GCA_045116695.1. Lineage (GTDB taxonomy): Bacteria > Bacillota > Clostridia > Peptostreptococcales > Anaerovoracaceae > Crickella. Next base: position 2,492 of record JBGUME010000061.1, read on the forward strand.
GAAAGGCCTATGGTGCTGAGCGAATTCGGCGGCTATGCCTGCAAGATAGAAGGACATTACTACGGCGGAACAAATGAGTACGGATACAGAAAATGCGCCGACACAAACGTATTGAGGCAGGATATAGAGAGGCTATACAGAGAGGAGATAGAACCTCTGAAAGAAAAGGGGCTCTGCGCGGCTATATACACTCAGCTGTCCGACGTGGAAGATGAAACGAACGGCCTGCTGACTTACGACAGACAGGTAAAGAAGCTGGACGGCATCATGTAGCTGAAGACAATAAAAAACGGACCGGTGTGACCCGGTCCGTTCTTTTGTTGGGTTGATTACAGAACTCTTGTCCTGATAACGCAGTCGCAGCTGAATGGCTCTGTGCCCTTAGCTACGTCTACGATGAAGTAACCGTAATCGTTGGCTCTGTTCTTGTTGCCTGCGATTCCCGCCAGCTTGTCGCCGTAGAATTCTTTCATCTTTTCCTTGACTTCGTCAGCTGTCTTCTCAGCCTTTACGAGGAAGCAGTGTCTCTCGTCGCCGCTCTTCTCAAGAGTTACTCTCGGGAAGTTTACGGAGTTGACGATGTTGCCGTTTTCGAGGTAGTCCATGAGCTGATCTGTAGCCATGATAGCGCAGTTCTCTTCAGCCTCAGCTGTGGAAGCTCCGAGATGCGGTGTGGCAACGATGCCCTTCTTGCCGATGTACTCAGGCTCGAGAAGGTCTGTCATGTACTTTCTCATCTTGCCGGACTCGAGAGCCTCAACTACGTCGTCTACTACGATGAGGTCAGGTCTCGCATAGTTCATGAAGATGACTCCGTCTTTCATCTTGGCGATGAGGTCCTTGTTGACCATTCCCTTTGTTGTTGGCAGGGAAGGAACGTGGATAGTGATGAAGTCGCACTCAGGGACCATCTCTTCTACGCTGTCCTTGAGGTCAACGTCAGCTGTCAGGCATGGATGCGGTGTGAACGCTTCATATCCGACTACCTTCATGCCGAGAGCTTCAGCGGCGTTGGCGATCTTTGCTCCGATGGCTCCGAGACCGATGACTCCGAGAGTCTTGCCGGCGATCTCTGTGCCTGCGAACTGCTTTTTGCCTTTTTCAACATTGGCAGCTACATCGCCTTCGAGTGTCTGGCCCCATGCGATGCCCTCGTACATATTGCGGGCGCCCATGATCATTCCTGCAACCGCGAGTTCCTTAACGGCGTTCGAGTTAGCGCCAGGAGCGTTGAATACTACGATTCCCTTATCGCTGCACTTGTCGAGCGGAATGTTGTTTACGCCCGCGCCGGCTCTTCCGATAGCGAGAAGGTTGTCGGAGAGTTCCATGTCGTGCATCTTGAAGGATCTTACGATGATGCCGTTTGCCTTATCGACATCGTCTGTGAGCTCGAACTTGTCTGTGAGCCTGCAGAGACCCTTCTGGGAAATGTTGTTAAGAGTACCGATGAAATACTTGTCCATTATGTCCTCCGTTTGATTCATATAAGAGTGGTTTTTTTGGGCTTTTCAACGCCTTTGCCGGCGCCTGCCCATACACATTAAG
>JBGUME010000062.1:0-4563 GCA_045116695.1 Anaerovoracaceae bacterium
ATCGCTTCTGTGACCGATGACATTACTACAAGATCACCGTTGTCATCAAGCAGCGCTCCTACCGTAGCATTGATAACTGCGTCCTTACCCTTTTCTGCGATAGCCGCTTTGGCGCGTCCGCTCAGAGCGAACACTTTATCTGCGACCGGGATGGTTCTTCCGTTTTCTTTTACAAAAATCATTTTCCTTCTCCTTAGCTGTTATACCGGATATGCCTTGTTCTTCATGTCCATGGAGCCCGGATCCACCTTGCTGCGAAGAGCCGCTCTTCTCTTGAAGTAGTCGAGTGCGACCTGTCCGAACAGGGCGTATGTCAGTACGTCTTCATCCTGCTCCTTGTAGTCTCCTACCTCTGCAGTGAGCTTCTCGAGTTCCGGCTCAAGAAGGTCTGCAGGACGGCATGTGATCCTCTCGCTCTGATCGATTTTGGCAAGGACATCAGGGTTCATAGGCATAGGTGTTTCACCGTATTTGCCCTTGAGTATCTCCTGAGTCTCCTTGGACAGGACCTTGTATCTCTCACCCATCAGAACGTTGAGTACAGCCTGTGTGCCCACGATCTGCGATGACGGTGTTACCAGAGGCGGCATTCCGAGGTCGTTCCTTACGCGAGGAACTTCCTGAAGAACTTCAAGGTACTTGTCTTCCGCATTCTGATCTTTCAGCTGCGATACTAGGTTCGAAAGCATTCCGCCAGGGACCTGATAGATCAGTGTCTTGATGTCCGTGCCCAGGACCTTGGTGTTCATGAGACCGCTCTTGAGGTCCTTGTCTCTGATGGTCTGGAAGTGAGCAGCTATCTTCTCAAGCTTGCCGATGTCGAGACCTGTATCAAATTCAGTGCCTCTGAACGTCTCTACCATTACCTCTGTTGACGGCTGGCTCGTACCGCCGGAGAACGGCGATATCGCTGTATCGATGATGTCCACGCCGTTCAGGGCTGCCACGTAATAAGTGATAGGAGCTACACCGCTGGTACAGTGTGTATGCAGCTGGATAGGAATATCCACTGTCTCCTTGAGCATCTTGATCATTTCTCCTGCGGCTGTCGGTACCATGAGGCCCGCCATGTCCTTGATGCAGATCGAGTCCGCGCCGAGTTCCTGGATGCGAAGAGCACGGCCCTTCCAGTATTCAGGTGTATACGGCTCGCCGATCGTATAGGACATCGCTACCTGAGCGTGAGCGCCGTATTCCTTTGTCGCCTTGACTGCTGTCTCAACGTTACGAAGGTCGTTCAGCGCGTCGAATATCCTGATCCTGTCGATACCGTTGTCGATCGACTTCTTGACAAAATAGTCAACTACGTCGTCCGAATAGTGCCTGTATCCGAGAAGGTTCTGGCCTCTGAGCAGCATCTGGAGCTGCGTGTTAGGCATCGCGGCACGAAGCTTTCTGAGTCTTTCCCATGGATCCTCATCGAGGAATCTTATGCATGAGTCAAATGTAGCTCCGCCCCAGCACTCGATGGCTTCATAGCCTACCTGGTCCATCAATGCCAGCGCCGGTTCCATGTCCTCGAAAGGCATCCTCGTAGCTATCAGTGACTGCTGACCGTCTCTGATAGCAGTCTCCATTATTCTAATTTTCTTTCCCATTTTATTCCTCCATTGATATCAGACACCGAAGATCGCCATGAACGCACCGGCTGCGACGGCTGTACCGATAACTCCGGCTACGTTTGGTCCCATTGCGTGCATGAGCAGGAAGTTCGTAGGATCGGCTTCAGCGCCGACCTTCTGCGAAACTCTCGCCGCCATAGGTACCGCAGATACTCCGGCGGACCCGATGAGCGGATTGATCTTTCCACCTGTCAGCTTGCACATCAGCTTGCCGAAGAGTACTCCGGCAGCTGTTCCGAAGCTGAACGCTATCAGACCGAGAACAACGATCTTGATGGTAGTCCACTTAAGGAATGCTTCCGCGCTGGTCGTTGCACCGACGGATGTTCCCAGGAAGATGACTACAATGTACATGAGCGCGTTTGAAGCTGTCTCCTGAAGCTGGCGTACGACTCCGCTCTCGCGGAAGAGATTTCCGAGCATCAGCATTCCGATAAGAGGTGCCGTTGAAGGCAGGATCAGACAAACGACGATCGTTACAACTATCGGGAACAGTATGCGCTCTCTCTTTGAAACTTCCCTGAGCTGCTCCATCTTGATCTTGCGCTCCTCTTCAGTAGTGAGCGCCTTCATGATAGGCGGCTGAATAATAGGGACGAGCGACATGTATGAATACGCCGCTACGGCTATAGGACCCATGAGTTCTCTCTGTCCCAGCTTCATTGCCAGGAAGATTGATGTAGGTCCGTCAGCTCCTCCGATGATGCTGACTGCGGCTGCCTGGGGTTCAGTGAATCCCATTAGCATAGCCAGCAGGAAAGCTCCGAATACTCCGAACTGCGCCGCGGCTCCGAGCAGGAAGCTCTTAGGGTTGGCGATCAGCGGTCCGAAGTCCGTCAATGCTCCGACTCCCAGGAATATGAGAGACGGAAGAATCGTCCACTCATCGAGCATGAAGAAGTAATGCAGCAATCCGCCTTCTTCCATGATAGGCGGGTACAGGTTTACCAGCAGCATGCCGAAAGATATCGGAAGGAGCAGGAGTGGCTCATATTCCTTGACGATGGCCAGATACAGCAGTCCGAGGGCAACTACGCACATTATCGCATTGCCGAGGGTCAGGTTCATGAAGCCGGTCTGGTGAGCCAGGTTGAATAAGGTATCTCCCATTTTCTTACCTCCCGGGTACTATTCTACGTAAGCTACAGTCTGGCCTGATGTGGTGGCATCTCCTTCTGAAACGACGATCTTGCTGACCGTGCCGTCCTTAGGCGAAACGACAGGGATCTCCATCTTCATGGCCTCGAGCACGATGACCGTATCACCGCTCTTGACCTCCTGGCCTTCCTGCGCAACGATCTTGAAGACCTTGCCTGCTGTACCGCAAACGACCGGCTCGCCCTTTCCTTTTCCGCCGCCGGACTTGGCCGGTGCTTTCTTAGGTGCAGGTGCTGCTGCCGCCTTAGCCGGTGCTGCAGGAGCTGCGCTTCCGTCTGCTCTTTCTATTTCAACTTCGAATTCTTCGCCGTTTACTCTTACGATGTATGTCTCCATGTTGCCCTCCGTACATTCCTGACGATGTAGTCTCCTTCTTCTACACCCTCTTCATCCTTTAATTGCTGGTGTATCGCTGCCATGATGGCGGCAACGACTTCAGGCCTGATCCCCTCAGGCTCTTCAGGCTCAGCGGCCGTAACTGCTGCTGCAGCTGCCGCGGCCTGAGCTGCCGGTTTTTTTGGTCCGAACGCTTTGCCCAGCAGCCATATGCATATCGAAATGAATATCAGTACACAGAATACCGTACCCATTCCGATCAGCGTATATAACAGCGCTGTTATGAAAATCTGTCCTAAACTCATAACATCACCTACCTGCTGTTAACGAACGTCTGAAGCGCTCCGATCAGATACTTTCTTGAGTCCTCAGGCGCGATTACCTTGTCTGCGAAACCGTGTCTTGCCAGAGCTACAGCGCTCGACTGAGTGTCGCGGAACTGCTTCTCAAGATCAGATGACCACTTTCCGAAAATGACTTCCGTGGCCTGACGCGGCTCAACGATGCTTACGTTGGCATCTTCCCACATGAATACGTAGTCTGCGCCGATCCCCTTGGAGTTCATCATGCTGTATGCGCTTCCAACGATGGATCCCGTTACAAGGTTGATCTTAGGAACATCCGAAGCTGTCAGCGCTCTTACCATTCTCTCCGCGGCTCCAGGCAGGAACTTTTCAGTTGCCGAGTCTGTGTTGTAGCCGTCTGTATCCGTAATGGTCAGCAGAGGAATGTGGAATCTTGTGCAAAGTTCTATCATCTTTGCGGCCTTGTTGCAGCCCGCAGCGGTAAGACGCTTCTTGCCTTCATATTCATTGCAGGCAACCACTCCTACCGGCATTCCGCCAAGTCTGATGAACGCTGTGACCATGCTCTGGTCAACGTCGCTCCTGCACTCGATGAAGCTTCCGTCATCGGACAGTTCAGCGAGCATGCCTCTGGCATCTCCGAGGCAGTCCTCGATGCCGTCGCAGCTGCGATTAAGATCCGCGTCGCTTACGTCAAGGATATCAGGAGTGAACTTGCTGCTCGACGGCAGGATGTCCACTACGCGGCGGATATTGCTCACGATCTCCGCCCACTCGAATGTGCCGTCGTCAGTAGCTTCTACGTAAGGATTGTCGCCTATAGCGTTGGATACGACAGCCTGCGGGTTGACGAATATGCTGCCCTTGTCCTTCTCGATGTAGACGAAGTCAGCAAGCTGCGCTGCTATCGACATTCCTCCTCCGCACTGACCTATTACAGCCACGATCTGAGGGATAAGTTTGGAGGCCTCTGTCTGCTTTCTGTAAAGCTTCGCGAACTGATACAGTCCGTCAAGGCCCTCTTCGATACGGAATCCCGCACAGTCAAGAAGTCCGATAACAGGAGCGTTTGCCTTGAGAGCATGTTCGTAAATATCGACTATCTTGCGGCCGTGCTGTTCACCGAATGTGCCGCCCATCAC
>JBGUME010000063.1:0-2428 GCA_045116695.1 Anaerovoracaceae bacterium
CGTTGTTGTACGCCCCGTGGATGTAAGATGTGGTTATGTCAAAGTCATCCGGGAAAACATTGAAGTCTCTGCCGTAGAACTCACATATCCTTTTATAATAATCACTCAGCGCCTCACGCAGAGCTGCTTCATTGTCCTTCTCATCAGCGGCGTTCTCAGAGTACGGAAGCACGTTAACTCCCTTTACGCGGAGAGACGATCCGCATTCCTTCAGGCCTATCAGAAGACCCATGTACGTTGACATGCTGCCGACCGTTACGTAGATCTCAGCGTCGTCTATGCCCATCTCCTTTGCCTGGGCATCAAGCTCGGAAGCGCACTCGGCATAACCGAGGATTCCAAGCTCGTTGGATCCTCCCATAGGCACATAATATACCTTCTCTCCCTTGGCGGTGTATTCGTCTATGACCGCTTGCCTGCCGGTCTCCATGTCCTTTACGAAGTGTACGTTGCAGCCGAGCATGCCGTCCAGCAGCAGGTTGGCGCTTATCTCGCCCGGATAAGGATCCGAAGTCACGATGGCGCTCTTCATGCCGTATTTGGCCGCCACAGCCGCTGTCAGCCTGCCGTGGTTGGTCTGAGCACCGCCCTCAGTGATGAGCATCGTAGCCCCCTTGTCCTGAGCGTCCTTCAGGAAGTATTCAAGTTTGCGCAGCTTGTTGCCTCCCGTCGCCAGATTCGTCAGGTCATCTCTTTTGCAGTACACGCTTATGCCGAGATCTTCCGACACGTTCTTAAGATGCTCAAGCGGTGTCGGCAGATGCAGTATCTCTGTCTTTTCATGTCCGAACAGCATGGTTCCCCCTTTTTTGATCAGTCAGGAATATTAGTTACCTCATTGTAGCATAACGGACTGCGGCGGTCGAAATAAAAACACTCACATACAAAGGTATGTGCTAAAATAGAGACAAAAGAAGGAAAGCCTTCGGCACTGAAAGTGTAAAAGATAAATCAGATAAAGGAGAATCGCCATGGTAAATGAGAAGTATTACGGCTACGGCACCGCGCCTAGCATCATCCGCGAGCTCTTCGCCTACGGACTGGAGCAGGCCAAAAAACTCGGCAGGGACAAAGTCTATGATTATTCACTGGGCAATCCGAGCATACCTGCTCCTAAAAAAGTGAACGAGACTATCAAGAAGCTCGTTGATGAAGAAAGTTCCATCCTGCTGCACGGCTACTCGATGGCTCCGGGATTTGAGAGCACAAGAGAGGCTATCGCGGCAAATCTTAGAAAAAGATTCAATACCAACGCGCAGGCAAACGAACTCTTTATGACCTGCGGATGCGCTCCGGCTCTTGTAGCTGTTGCGTGCGCTCTCACCACCAAGCCTGATGACAATTTCGTCGTCATCGCTCCATACTTCCCTGAATACAACGTTTTCTTCAAAGCCGGCGGCGGCAAAGTCAGAAGAGTCGATCCTGACATTCCTGATTTCCAGATCAACCTGGAAGCTCTAGAGGAGACCATAAATCATGACACCGTTGCTCTGGTCATCAACTCCCCTAACAACCCATCCGGAGTAGTCTATACCAGAGAGACCCTCGAGAAGATAGCTGCTGTGCTCAGAAAGAAAGCTCTGAAATACGATCATCCTATTTATATCATCGCTGATGAACCATACAGAGAACTCGTTTACGGCGACGCTGTCGTGACATTCATCCCTGAAGTATACGAAGACACCATAGTCTGCTATTCATGGTCAAAGAGCCTGTCACTTCCGGGCGAGCGTATCGGATATGTATACGTTCCGGCAACATGCCACGATCAGAAAGGAGTGCTCAGCGCAGTCGCAGGAGCAGCCAGAGAGATCGGTTCCGTCTGCCCTCCTACCCTCATCCAGAGAGTCGTGGAAGAGTGCGTAGACTGCGAGCCTGACCTTGTTGCATACGATGAGAACAGAAACGACCTCTACAATGGTCTGACCGCCATGGGTTATGAATGCGCAAAGCCTGACGGAGCCTTCTATCTCTTCATGAAAGCACCTAACGGAGACGACCTTGCATTCAGCGATGCGGCAAAGCTTGAGGAGAACATCCTCATCGTACCGGGAACCGGATTTGGATGCCCAGGATACCTCAGACTCGCGTACTGCGTATCCAACGAGACCATAAAGAATTCGATGCCTGGATTCAAGAGACTCATCGAGAAATACGGCAAGTAGACAATACTCCATTATCAGCAATAAAAAAACCGGCGCGTCAGACGGGCCGGTTTTATGATGTTTAGAATTTGAGTTTTTCGAATCTCTGCTTTTTCGGATAAGCATCGCTTCCCAGCTGCTTTGCCATCTCCTCTATAGCCTTCTTTTCCTTGCGGCTGAGCTTGCTTGGAACTTCCACTACGACGTTCACGTACAGGTCGCCCTTGCGGCCCGTCCTGACGTTAGGAACTCCCTTGCCTCTCAGTCGGAACGTTGATCCGGTC
>JBGUME010000064.1:0-4635 GCA_045116695.1 Anaerovoracaceae bacterium
GGGCAGTCATCGAACGATGACGAGGTAAAGGCCATAAGGCAGCTGCTTGGGCAGGACGCTTCGACATCCAAGAAAAGTGCTTTGAGACGCAACACGACAAAGATCGTCGTGAAAGAAGGCATAACAGGTATAGGTTGGAAGGCACTGTACAACGATACCTCAGATCAGCCGACCTATGACTCGTCAGATGGATACTCTGTTGATCGAGATCAAACCGGAGTTTTCCAGGAGTTTAACAATCTTACGGAAGTCGTGCCGTGCAGCAGTATAAAGCGCATCGGATGGAGCGCTTTCCGCAAGTGCAGCAAACTGGAATCTTTTGACTTCACTAAGTGTACGAATCTGGAAGAAATAATGACTCAGGCGTTCAATCCTTGCGGTCTAAAAGTAGCGGATCTTTCCAGATGCAGCAAGCTGAAAACGATCAGAACCAGCGCATTCAAAGACTGCGATCAGTTGGAAAGTGTGGATCTTCCGGATAGTCTTAAAGTCATCGGAAGCACTGCATTCAACGGTTCAGGAATGAAAAGCGTTACCATACCGGGTTCGGTAACTGAGATATACAACAAGGCGTTCCTCGAATGTGGCAGTCTGGAAACTGTTGTGTTTGAGGAGTCGGACAGCACGGAGACGGACATATATAACGAAGCGTTTAGAAAGTCAGGTGTCAAGACCGTCACATTCTCGAAAAACGTTGTAAGGATAAGACGTCAGGCGTTTGAGGACTGCGTGGATCTGGAAAGGGTGAAGTTTACGGATGCAAGCTCTTTAGGCGCGGATTTATGGCTAGAGCAGAAAGCTTTCAATAATGACACAAAGCTGGCCGAAGTCATCGATGAAGCGACAAAGAGACTTGCGTTCACCAAGCCTGGCGCGGAGGAGCTGTTCAGCATCGATTATAACAACAATGTGTTTGCTAACACCGCACTTCTGGAAAACATAGTGGATCTTGAGATCTCGGTAAAAGACAAGACCTCCGATTATAACGGAGAAACCCAGACTGGATATGGCCTGACTGATACAGCTCACGTCACCGCGACGGGTCTCGTGAGTCCGGATGAACTGACCGGAGCAGGGTATACTCCGTCATCAGGCAAGTACAAGGGCAGTTACGGCGACGGTATCTTCAACAAGGATCAGTTAAAAGTCAAGAGAAACGAGTACTTTACTACAGTCAACTACAACGTAGGAACTCTTACACCGGGTGATCTTACGATCAACGCCGTTGATCTGACTATTACGGTCATAGATCAGGAATACACGTATAACGGCAGTGAGCAGGGCGAGGACAACGAGACCTACAGCGATGGCTCGAAGGTGGATGCTCAGCTCAGGGGCAACGATGCGATCACGAGCATCAAATTGGACGGTCATGAGAAAAACTTTGGTGTATATACTGATAAGATCGTCGCGAGCGATGCTGCGATCGGAGATAACGGCGCTGCGACAGAAAGCTATAACATAATCTATGTTCCGGGTGATCTGATGATCAACAAGGCCTCTCTGACGATCACTGCAAAGGATCAGGAATATCCGTATAACGGCAGCGAGCAGGGTGAGGACAACGAGACCTACAGCGATGGATCCAAGGTAGATGCTTCAGGTCTCCAGGGCAGCGACTCGATCACGAGCATCAAGCTGAACGGTCAGGAGAAAAACGCCGGTGAATATACCGGTAAAATAGTTGCGAGCGATGCTGCGATCGGAACAGCGACAGGCAACTATAACATAAGCTATGCCCCGGGCAAGCTGACGATCAAGCAGGCCGATCTGACCATCACGATGGCGGACCGCACACTGCCTTACAGCGGCCAGACACAGTACGGCTGGGCACGCACAGACGCCGGCAAGGAGACGGTAACAGGCCTCGTACACAATGAGACAGTAACGATCACCTACAGCGCATCTAGCGGCAAGACAGCAGGCACGTACACAAACGGCGCTTACACAGAATCCAGCCTGCAGATCAAGGACGGCGATACTGACGTCACAGAGAACTACAACCTTACGAGCGCAACAGCGGGCAAGCTGACGATCGAGAAGGATGAAAAGGAACTCAAGGTCGAATCTGCGAGCAAAGACTGGGACTACGACGCAGGCACACACACCTACAAGGTCTATACAGTGACATACGGCACAAAGAAGATCGTAGGAACGGAAGGGCAGACAGTATTCACACTGTCCACAGGCGACAAGGTGACAGTGACACCGACCGGGAAGGGAGCATCTGGAGTCAAGAACGTAAGCGACAGCGGAGCCAACAGCTTCACATGGACGGTCGAGAACGAAGGCAGCTACACAAAGGGTACAGATAAAGTCGGGACCCTGACGATCAATAAAGCGCCTCTGACGATCACAACTCCAAGCGGAACAAAGGTCTATGACGGAACACCTATTACAAGACCTAACGGCACAGTTACGGGCCTTGTAAATGGCGAAACAGCCACAGTAACCGGTACAGGATCGCAGACAGCAGTAGGTTCAAGCCAGAACGGTTATAAGATCGTCTGGGGATCCGCAAAGGAAGCCAACTATGAGATCGTAAGCGAAAACCTCGGGACTCTGACGGTAACAGCTGCCCCAGGCGGTGGCGGCAACGATGGTAACGCTGCAGCACCTGCAACAGGCGGCGGTACCATTACACCTGGAACTCCTGAGGGAGAAGCCATAGATGATGAGCCGGTGCCTGCAGCAGATACACCGGAAGAGCCGCAGGTCATAGACGATCCTGACGTACCGCTTGCCGATAACGGCGGCTGGGCTCTGGTCAATCTGCTCTGCATGCTGGGTACTGCCGGACTGTTCGCAGCCATGCTTGCGAGGTCCATAAGGAAGCGCCAGGAAGGCGAAAGAGCCGGCATCATTTATGTAATAGCCGGACTGGCAGTTGCAGTATTTTCCGCACTTATATTCTTCATGACCGAAGACATGAAACTGCCAATGATAATGACGGACAAATGGACTCTCCTGATGGCCGTGATCCTGGCAGTACAGCTGGCAGTTGCGTTTTTGTTCAGAGTTCGCACCGCGGACGAGGATGAGGAAGAATAAACTGCAAAGAAGAATAGGTAGAAAAAGAGTAAAACAGAAATGAGCAGTGAAGGGGCTGTCGCACAATAAAAGTGTGGCAGCCCCATTTATCCGGCGTTATCCGGCGCATTCCCGGTAGCCAGAGCGTTCTGTATTATCAGCTCCGCTGACCCTCTCTTGAGCTGGCATATCCTGTTCATATCCTGAACGTACTCTTCGCTCATGCCGCACTGCAGCCAGTCGATGATCAGCCCGAAACATGCGCACTTGTGGTACCTGATGAAGAGCTCCCTGTCGCTTTCGGATACAGGCACGTCAGGGAAGACCGTCTCCGAGTATTTTCTGATCACGTGCTCGCATATCCTCCACATGGAAGAAATGTTGGAGTGGCTGCCCGAACTGAATATGTGCATGATGACGCGCTTGTTGGCGCGGGCGAATTCCATTGCCGCAGCAATGCACTCATCTATGGAGTTGAGCTGCGGATACTCAAGTACAAAATCATCCGCCTTATCTGACAGGATGCCCTCAAGAAGTGCGGGGATATCCTGGTAGTGGTAGTAGAAAGTGTTGCGGTTGATCCCGCATCGCTCAGTTATATCTCTTACAGTTATCTTCTCTAGAGGCTTTTCGGCAAGGATATCCAGAAAAGCCTGGTTGATCGCTTTCTTGGTAAGCTCAGAAGCGGCCATATGAGAACCCCCTTTCATTGCTTTGGCCTGAAAGTCAGGCAAAACCGGTGATTTGTCCGGTTTCTGTGCATCACCTGACAATTATCTGTGCAACATCCTTTCCCGGAGAGTTATTATGATGCCGGTAAAAGATGACCATAGGTCAGATAATGATATCAGATGGCAGTCTGAAATTAAAGATTCATGAAAGGTCGTGAAAGATATGAAGATTAGTAAAAGAGCTATAAACGTAGCGGTATTTACAGCTGTGGCTCTGATGTTCGTTATGGTTTTCGGTTGCACATTCAGAATGTTCAGCGAGATCAAAGCTATGGATCTCAGCGGACTTGATTCAGATAAAATGGGCATCGCAGCGACAGATATGACAGAGGACAGCAGCAAGGCTGAGCCGGGCGAGGCTGATGCGGTCGCCAAAGTTGAGACTGTAATGCTGAACAGCGTGGATGCCAGGGACATGACAGCCAGCATCAGGGCAGACTATGACAACAACAGAATGGTCCTCCTGATCCTCTCGGACGGAACCGAGGCGGCAGCAAAGGCAGATGACCCGGCAGAGTGGAATAAGGTCATCGAACTCGGAGACACCTGCTCAGCAGAAGGTGAGCAGATCCTCAGCAGAAGCGGACTGGAAGGCTGGAGCTTCGATGTTGAGATCCTGAACGATACCTGTCCGCAGAACGCGCTCCTTACATTCGCAGACGGTGAGTGCACATACAATGCAAGAATTGCAGAATAACTGATCTGCGTTCACCTGATCCCTGATTTTTTTTCAATGCCTGCTTCAGATTGGTACCTATTTTGCAAAATACACGATTATGCACCAATTATTTGGTGCTTTTTTCGGATTATTGAAAATATGTACCAATATGGATCCGCCACTTTTATACATTATGTGAAAAGGCGTGAAACTCAT
>JBGUME010000065.1:0-4001 GCA_045116695.1 Anaerovoracaceae bacterium
TGGCGGCGGAATACGCGACTTCGCATGAAGCGCCCACCTGGCCCCACATCGAGCCTACAGTTATGATACAGCCATCCTTGCGGCTTATCATGGAAGGCAGCACGTATCTTATGCAATAAAACACTCCGTTCAGGTCGGTGTCGATTATCTCCTCCCACCTGCTCTCTTCTATCTCATGTATCAGATTGAAGTCTGCGATCGCGGCGTTGCAGATAAGGACATCGATCTGTCCCAGAACGCTCACGGCTTTTTCCACGGCTATCCTGACGGAATCCGAGTATTTCACATCGCACCTTACAGGTACTGCGCCTGTTTCCTGCCTGAGTGCGTCAGCGTCGAGCTCAGACCTGTGATATGTGAACACGACTTCGTGGCCGGCAGCTCTGAACTGTCTGACAGCCTCCGCTCCTATCCCGCGCGATCCGCCTATGATCAGAACTTTACTCATTGCTATCTTTGTTATCTTCGTTTTCTTCCTTAAAGAGATCGCCGACCTTGTCTTTCGCCTTGCCGGCTGCCTCGCTGATGTCGGACATCTCCAGTTTGCCATTGCCAAGTGAGCTAGGTGTGCCGCCTGCGGCAATGATCTCGGCTTCGAACTTTTCTCTTTCGAGCCGTTCTTTTTCTTTCTCTTTCTCTCTTCTGGCTTTCCTGATGCTGTGCCTTATCATGAGGAAGAGTATCAGGATCGCCGCGAGAACTGCCGCCACTACCGTAAAGCCGAAACTCGCCTCAGCTTTGAATCGCCTCCAATTGAGTTTTATGAACAGAAATGCGATCGCGATCACCAGTATCGATATGATGACAAGATATACTGTAGCGCCGCCTTTTTTATTGTTTTTCATGAGAGTTTTCCTTTCTTTAACCCGGGCTTTACTTGCGCGGGCCTATGAACTCACGCAGTATAGCGTTATCCGGCACCGCTTCGTCAGACTCGATCTTATCGAAGTACTTCATGAAACGGAGTATTCTTTTTGCCTCGGCGTACTGCTCGCTCGACTCATCTATAGCCAGAAGCAGCGGCTCCGCGTATGTCTTCAGCAGATTTGTCTCGTATACCGTACTCGAATTGAAGACCACGTCCGCAGAAGAGCTATACGGGAATATATTGACACTCTCGCCGGCTCTTACCTTAGGCCATGAGGCAAGCGTAGCCTCAGCATCGTAGCCTCTGAACTGGTTGTCTCTTACCATGCGTCTCAGCAGCCTTGCGTCGGCGGTGGAAACTCTGTTATGTCTGTCGACAGCGATCTGTGTGAGCGGACTGATGTAGATCTTGAACTTGTCAGCTCTCGGTATGTTCTTTGTCAGCACGTCATTGAGACTGTGTATGCCCTCTATCACAAGGACCTGGTTTTTCTTCAGGCTCGTGATGCGCTTGCCGAACACCTTGGTGCCGTTTATGAAATCGAATTCAGGCAGGTCAACGGTCTCTCCCCTGAGAAGATCTTCCATCTGCTTGTTGAACAGAGGCAGATCGACAGCTCCAAGTCCCTCAAAGTCAGGTTTGCCGTCCGGGCCGAGCGGAGTCGTCCCCCTTTCGACAAAATAATCGTCTGTTCCGAGATAAAGAGGATCCTGTCCTGTCATTCTTCCTATCTCCCTGCATATCCGCTTGGCGGTCGTCGTCTTTCCGCTGCTGGACGGGCCGGCTATAAGCACCACTTTTTTGTGCTCCTCCACTATTCTTGCGGCGAACTCCTCCAGCTGTCTTGACTGCAGCCACTCACTCTCTTCTATTATCTCGTTTATATTGCCTTTTCTGATCTGTTCATTGAGGTCTGCCAGATAATCGATGCGCGTATATCTGCGTATGCGTCTGCACTCTGCGTAAGCCTCATAAAGCTTGTCATCATCTCTGTACTTTGGGATCGCGTGGCCATGCAGAGCATTAGGCAGTCTCAGCAGAAGACCCCGCCTGTAAGGCCTGATATCAAAAAGATCTATATATCCTGAAGACGGCAGCAGGTCTGAATACATACAGTTGCGATAGTTATGAAGGTTCGCTATCTCGATAGGCTCATCCTCAGGTCTGCCGTCAAGCAGTTTTGCCTTTTCCGGATATCCCAGAGAAGCCCATTTCGCTTTCGCGTGGCCCACAGTGTCGTTCTCTATCACTATCTCAAGATCCTGGGCAATGAACCTGTCCATCATGTCCCTTATCTTATGTATATCAGATGTGGTCAGCTGCGCGCCGTCTTTATTGATGTAGCTGTAATACCCCTGATTAAGGGAATTGCCTATCGTTACGTCAACGTCCCCGAGCGCTGCCTTCACTGCTTTAAGATAGATGAGGATCGCGGTATTGTGGTACGCTCTTTCGTCCGTAAAAGTCTTTATCCTGAAATCATAAGCCATGTCACATCTCTTCTTTCTATTCCCGCTCACAAGGCGGTCAGACCCATGCTACAAACTGTATTCTACCATATTATTCACACATATTGAATGCAAGCCCTGTCATGTTCTTCACAATCCATGTTTAAGGGCATTATTCAATTGACTAAAAACGCCCATTGCACTAAAATGAAACTGATATGTAGCAACCAGTTTCTTTTGGTGTGCATTTTATCATTTGAAAGTAATGAGGGCAGTTATTTTTATTTCTTAGGGAGGGATAAATTAATGAAAAAGGAATATGAACCTCTATTCACTCCTTGGAAGATCGGTAACGTAGAGATCCCTAACAGGATCGTACAGACTTCCATGGGCGGAACATCCCTGTTCGGCTGGCTCGAGCCTTGCCACTTCGACAAAGAGGCAGCTCATCACATCCTCGGCCGTGCTCAGGACGGTGTAGGTCTGGTGCTCCCGGGCATGCAGTGCGTCAGAGACACAATGGGCAGAAGATGGCTCTATCAGAACAAGAAGATGTTCAAGGATCTCGCTGAGTGGATGCCTGAGTTCCATAAGACAGGCTCCAAGCTGTTCATCCAGCTCGCCGGCGGATTCGGACGTTCGATGGCTATCAACGACATGTTCGTCAAGATGCTTGAGAACAAGGCGTTCGGCGCAGTCTCCAAGCCTTTCGTAGACATCGAGTACTGCTGCGCTTCCGCAGGTGAGACTCCAAACAGATGGTATCCTTCGATCAAGTCGAGAATGATGACCATCGAGGAGATCCAGGAAATGGTTGAGGCTTTCGCAAAGACAGCCAAGCTCTGCAAGGATGCAGGTGTTGACGGCGTTGAGATCCACGCTGTACATGAGGGTTACCTCCTCGACCAGTTCACACTCGCTAACATGAACTACAGAACTGACCAGTACGGCGGTTCGTTCGAGAACAGATTCAGATTCCCTGTCGAGATAGTTCAGGCTATCAAGAGAGAGTGCGGACAGGACTTCCCTGTTGCTCTGAGATACTCCGTAGTATCGAAGACAAAGGGCTGGCTCCAGGGCGCACAGCCGGGCGAAGAATTCGAAGAGTTCGGACGTGACATGGCTGAATCCGAAAAGGCCATCAAGTACCTCGGCGACATGGGATATGACATGTTCAACTGCGACAACGGTACATACGACGCATGGTACTGGGCTCACCCGCCTGTCTACATGCCTGACAACTGCAACTATGAAGACGTTGCCCACATCAAGAACTTCACTGACAAGCCTGTCGTATGCGCAGGTAAGATGGACATCAAGTTCGCTGCAGAGAAGATCAAGGAAGGCAAGATCGATGCTCTCGGCATTGCCCGTCAGAACCTCGTTGACCCTGACTGGGTAACCAAGCTCAGGGAAGGCCGCGAAGAAGAGATCAAGCCATGCATCAGATGCCACAACGCTTGCTTCAACTTCGCCAAGTCGAAACACACTGCTAATACACAGCCTCTGTTCGACTCCCTCCAGCTTGCCCGCTGCGCTCTGACACCTTCGACAATGCAGCACAACAAGTACAAGATCGTTCCTACCAACAAGCCTAAGAAAGTCGCCATCGTAGGCGCAGGCTTCGGAGGACTCGAGGCAGCTCTGGTTCTCAAGAAGAGAGGCCACAACCCTGTAGTCTTCGA
>JBGUME010000066.1:0-5629 GCA_045116695.1 Anaerovoracaceae bacterium
TGTTCTTTAGAAGCTTTGTTTTCTGTAGGGGAAGACTCACCGGAACGCGCAGTATCAGTTCCCTGTGCCTCGTTTTTCTCTATGATCTTTTTTAAATCAGGAGAGTCAACGTCTTTCCAATAGAAAGAACGTGCGGCCGTCATTTTGGTCGTGTTTTTTTCGTTGAGATATGGGCTGTAATCAGCTGACAGCTCATCAGCGGGATCTTCAAATTTTGAAAGAAAGTCATCGATCTCGCGCTGTGTATCAGACCGTTTGTCCAAATCAGACCTCATCGTTTTCCTCCTAAAAAAGACTACGGATGCTTAGCTTGTTATTTTACCATATATTTTTATTCACTTAAAGATTGAAGTATTGCCTTTGCCTTTTATATAGCAGAGTATGGCGTTGGCTACCCTTGCGGCATTTGAGTTCTTTGTTCTTATATGTATGATGTCCGCTTTGGCATTCTTTTCAGCAAGGTAAGAACAAGGAGTAAAGAAATTGTCTGTTTCCGATCCCATCGTCACATCAGCCGCTACGTTTTTAGTCACTTTCTCATAAGTGCTTCTGAAAGTACGTGCCAGAGAATCCTTGTCATTGCTGAATGCTTCGGTGTAATCAGTCTGATCATAACTGCACTCATAAAGTTCCGTGGCGGCTTTGTTGTCATTTATGATCCTGCCGGTAAAACTGTCATTTACACCCTGAGTTATCACAGTGATTTTTATATTGTCATCAGCGGCAAACAGACCTGTAAGACAGTTTATGCCGTAAACATCTCCGGGCTCCTTGCCCTCCGGAAAGGCATCATTCTCAGAGTATTTATAAGAGCCGCTCGTGACAGTGTAAAGGATGCCGGTAAGCTTGTCTGTGGTTTCTGCAGTGTAGACTGTTTCAGGCAGAGAATCTTCGCCATCTATGACCTCATATTCATATTTAAGATTTTCATAATTGTCTCCGTAAGACTTATCCCAGGCCTTTATACGCTTATCTATATATGCTGTGAAAGACTTAAGATTATATGAATTAAGAGCGATGGTGACATCGAGTGAAACAGGATACATGTTGCCGTTGTTGCCGATGCTGACTTCCGCGACTCTGCAGTCAAAAGATCTGCTTTTGAGCCTGCTAAGCAGACTGCTCAGGGCGGATATAGGGTCAGGCCGTTTATTTATACCCGGGCCTATGACTCCCGAAGTAATGCCGGTAATAGAGATCCTGACAGCTGTATCACAAGGATTTTCTTCACGCTCTGCCGGTATCGTTATCTCCGAACATCTCTGCTGGAAGGATCCTGTCGATATGTAGTTGGAAGAACCTTTATCAAGATAGATGACTTTGGTCTTTGAGGATATCAGCTTTTTGCTTATGCCTTTGTAACCATTGGCAAGACCCTGCTCATCATTGAAGAAAACAACGGTCCTGCGGCCCGCCTCAACATCGGAGACCGCGATAGCTGCGGCAGATGCCAGTATCCGTGCATTGTCGACAGCGGTCTCGTAGTTCATGTTCACTGCGATAAGGGTAGGGGAAAAGTTCTTTTTGCGCCCTGCCGCAGGCTTATCGAAGATTATGTTGCCGTGATCATCTTCACTGTATTCAAGAGAATGATTGTCAGCCCATTGCTTTATGAGACCGGCAAGCTCCTGCTGATCCGCGAAGCCGCCTGCCTCGGATTCTCCGACATCTTCAATAGCTGTTCTGATTTCAGAGTACGCTTCTTTGTCGAGCAGTGCGGTACTTCTCGACTTATATATGGATATTCCCGCAAGCGCGGCTATGATCAAAAGAATTATAAGAATGGTGGTCTTGTTCCTGCTAAGCATTTTGCGCATAATCAGCCTCACTGTGAACACATAAAATTTCATTTAATATTATACTCTTATAGAAAGTTGAATAAAACGCTGATTTGAAGAAGAATCGTCACATATAAATCATTGAAAAAACAAGCAAAAAAGTGCTTGCATTAATGACGACCATTGTGTTAGTATTACAAGGCTTGCGAAAGCGGGCTAAACATGAAACTACAAAGGGAGGTGCGGCAAATGTCCAGAAAATGTGAAGTATGCGGCAAGGGTCAGACATCGGGAAATACTGTTTCTCACTCCAACATCCATACAAAAAGAAAATGGAACGCTAATATCCAGACCGTAAGGATCAACGATAACGGCAGAGTAAGAAAAGCTTCCGTATGCACAAGCTGCCTCAGATCGGGCAAGGTAAACCGTGCCGTCTGATCTAAGCATATCAAGAGGATGGTCTTGAGCGTTGAGCTCAAGGCTTTTTTCTTTCTCAAAAAAGTGCAATAATATAAACATGTCAGTGATAACGAGGACAAGCTACGGCGCAATAGCCGTCAATAAGGTCGTGCTGGAGCGCATGATAATCGAGGACATGCTTCGCATGGACCGGCTTTTGATGCTCTCAAATAAGAAAGGGAAGCCTATCAAGGAAAAGCCTACACCTATCATTGATCCTGATTATTACGATGCTGTCGAAGTCTCCGAAAAAAAGGGTGATGTCAAAGTAAAGATCTATCTCGTTATCAAATACGGAGGCAATATATCCAGGATCGCGGATAAGATATTTGAGGCGGTCGAGAACGACTTCAGCATGCTGAGGCTCAACAAGCCCCGCTCGATCAGCGTAAAGATAAGAGGGATAACCGGCGTGAACAGCGATGATATCGTCAAGCGCAACATAGATATAGTGAGAAACAATGCCTGATCTTGGTTTACACGGATTCAATGATGATATCTGTTCTATCAGGGGCGTAGGCACCAAAAAGAAAGAACAGCTGTCAGCGGCAGGTATCGAGACCATAGGAGACCTGCTTTCTTATTATCCCGTAAAGTACAAGGACAGACGCTCGGTGGTACGCGCCATGGATGCTGTCACCGACAGAGACAGCCTGACCAGCGGAAGGCTCATAAAAGCGCAGCTCAGAAATCTTCCCGGAGGACGCTCCATAACAGAGTGTACCCTGAGAGACGACAGCTGTGTTTTTTACGCTGTATTCTTCAACATGCCGTATCTGCGCAAGATGCTGGATACCGGTGCGGAATATGTCATATTCGGCCGCATGAGGATAAGAAACGGAGCCAGAGTATGGACCAATCCGGAATTCAGCAAAGCCGGCGGCGAACGCGACGTTAGGGGCATACTTCCTGTATACAGGCATTCTGCAGGACTCACGGATACAACTTTGCGCAAGTGGATGAGAGAAGCCCTTGATACAACAGATCTTGATACGGACTGGCTGGGTAAGGACCTGGTCGAAGAAAGAAGGCTCTGCGGTCAGGAATATGCTTACCGCAATATCCATTTTCCTGAAAACGAGCATCACTACAAAGCAGCCAGATACAGGCTTATCTATGAAAAGCTCCTCGCTTATCAGCTTGCGGTAAGGATGAACAATGCTGATCTTGATGACGGACAGGCGGATTCTTCAGTCCCGGAGACTGACATGGAAGCATTCTATTCCGGACTGCCGTTTGAACTGACAGAAGGCCAGTCAAAATGCATTGACGAGATAATGTCAGATCTAAGCAGCGTGAGGGGCATGAACCGTCTGGTACAGGGCGATGTGGGCTGCGGCAAGACTGTAGTTGCGGAGGCGGCCATGTACAGATGCGCTAAGGCAGGTCTGCAGTCCGCCATGATGGCGCCTACGGAGATACTGGCAAGGCAGCATTACGAGAGCATAAGCAGGGATCTTTCGCGTTACGGCATACGCTGCGGACTGCTGGTAAGCGGCATGAAGACCACTGAAAGAAAGACTGTCATAGATGATACCGCTTCCGGGAAGATAGACGTGCTTATCGGTACTCATGCTTTGATACAAAAGGACGTCCTTTTCAAGGATCTTGCTCTGGTCATAACAGATGAGCAGCACAGATTCGGCGTCGCCCAGCGCAAGTCCTTTGTAAACAAGGGCAGAGGAGTCAATGTCTGTGTAATGAGCGCCACGCCTATACCCCGCACACTGGCGGCGACCGTGTTTGGAGATATGGACTTCAGCATAATAAGGTCAATGCCTAAGGACAGAAAAAAGATTATCACCAGAGCTCTGGACGCAAAGACCAGGGAACGCGCCTATATCGACATGGGACGCGAGCTCGAAAAGGGCGGCAGAGCATATGTCATCGCACCGAGCATCGATTCAGAAGATGAAGACCTGTATTCGGTACAGAAACTCTTTGAAGAGATAAAAAAACGGTATCCCGGCTACAAGGCTGCTTTGCTGCACGGCAGGCTCTCAAGTGAGGAAAAGAGTTCAATAATGAATGCTTTCAAAGAGGGAAGAGTGCAGATACTGGTGTCGACCATCGTCATAGAGGTGGGGATCGACGTTCCTGAAGCGACAGTTATAATAATAGAAAACAGCGAACGCTTCGGACTTGCTCAGATGCATCAGATGAGGGGCAGAGTCGGCAGAAGCAGCAGGCAGTCATTCTGCTACGTGATCAATTACAGCAATTCGGAGACCGCTGTCGCCAGAGCAAAAGCCATGTCTGAGATAAGCGACGGATTTGAGATAAGCGAGGCGGATTACGAACTGAGAGGTCCGGGAGATATAATGGGAACGATGCAGTCCGGAACCGCAGCAACGGATATCCTGCTGCTTTCAAGATATACAGACATACTGGAGAATGCCATAAGCGATGCCGACAGGATCATGGAGGAATACCGGAAAGGAAGCTGCATGACGGATGTAAAATACGCTTATGAGCTTATGATGCACAGGGAAACTGCTGATAATTCAAACATAATCTGAAAACAATAATCTGAAAACAATGAAGATAACATCGGGAAAATACAAATACAGAAATATTGAGATCCCAAAGGGCATAAGGCCGACGACAGAGAAGGTGCGCGAGGCTGTATTCAGCATGATAAGCGCGTGGATACCTGACGCGGAAGTGCTTGATTTGTTTGCAGGAAGCGGAGCCATGGGCCTGGAAGCTCTCTCAAGAGGGGCTGCAATATGCACTTTCGTTGAGTCAAACAGGCAGAATCAAAGGGTGCTTCTGGCCAATATAGACAATTGCGGAGCAGGTGATGTTTCAAGGCTGATAGGCAGAGACTTCATCGCGGCATTGTCAGAGCTGGCCGGGGCAGCTACAAAGAGCAGGTTTGATGTAGTCATAATAGATCCGCCGTATGAGAAGACAGAATATTATGACACCGCGCTCAGGCTTCTGCAGGAATATGAGCTCATTGATGATGCTTCAATAGTGGTTTGCGAGCATTTATACGATAACAAGTTATTAGACACCTATGGAAACCTGCAGAAAGTAAAGGAAAAGAAGTACGGAACCATAGGAGTTGATGTATTTAACGTATTGTAAATGTAAAACACTTTTGGTAGTATTTGTTAGAAGCAGGAGACCATATATATGGAAAGAAAAGCTCTTTACGCAGGGTCATTCGATCCTTTGACCAACGGACATCTAAACATAATAGAAAGAGCCGCTAAACTCTTCGATTCTCTTACGGTAGCCATCGCGGTAAATCCGAATAAAAAGGGCCTGTTTTCTGTTGATGAGCGTGTTGAGATCGTCAGGGAAGTCACCAAACATATTCCGAATGTGACTGTAGATAAATTCAGCGGACTTGCAGCGGATTATGTCAACGCGAACGGCTT
>JBGUME010000067.1:0-3206 GCA_045116695.1 Anaerovoracaceae bacterium
CAACAAGGCGGATGAAGAGAATGCCGGGATCATGAGTGAGAAGATCAGCAAGCCTGAGATGATCGCGTGCGTTATGCCGCAGAAGAAAGAACTCCAGAAAGCCGGTCTCACCGGAGAGCCGCTTGAAGGACAGTATGAGGAGATACAGGAACTCATAAAGAAAATTGCTTAAAATAGATCTGATGGTTGATGCTCTCGCGCCACTATTCAACTGATGAATGAATACATAGAAAAAGAAAGCCCTGGGATTGTTCCCAAGGCTTTTGTGGTGGATGATCAGGGGCTCGAAGTATCTTACACGAGCCTGAAACCCAGTAAAGAGAGGAGGTTCAGCGACATCATCCTCATCCAGTACTCAAAAAGTACTCAAACTAATAGCCTCTGAGCATAAAATACTATAGAGTCAGGAGCAGGTTGGTTTTAAGGAGCAATTCCATGGTCTGGTCATCTGTTATGCTCAATTCCTCCAAAAGAGCATCGTTCAGCTCCAGTTTTTCTGTGGAGAAAAGCATTGAACCTGCGGAAGGGCATCCGTATGTCTGCGAGATGCTGAGGATCATTCCTTTAGCCTTATTGCGCATCCAGTATGGAGATTTTGCAAGAATATAAAGCCTGTCGTTCATACCTGAAGCATTCTGCATCTCCATGAATGCGAAAGTGTTATCACCGGATAAAGTACCGGTATAGATGAATAGAGGATCGGAGAAATCTGACTCTTTATTTTGGTCAACGTACATGACAACATGCTTGGCACCGGTTTCGTCAAGGTTGCTGGTTACCTCCATTACTCCATGAAGAGGATCTTTCCAAGGAGCGAACAGATTGTAAACATAAAATCTCTTGTGACGCATGAAGAAATTTGAGCTGTTGTCTGATGCAGCTGCAGAAACCTCAGTCCTAAAGTCTGTCAGCTGACTGATCTCCACACCAAGAGCACTTGCGATGTCAGATAATGTAAGAATATCGATACTGACACTGCCATTCTCATATTTACACAGTGTAGATGTGCTTTTATGGATCATATATGCCAGCTCCTCGAGTGTGAGATTCTGATGCTTTCTGAAGAGCTTGATTCTTGAACCGATATGCTTTAATTTGTCCATCACTTTACATCCCTATTACTCACACGATCCCTACATATATAAGAGGGGCGTATTTTCATATAATTCAAAAAAAACAGTTCAATCTTATAATTATCTACAATTTACATCCTTATTTTAGAAACTTACAACAATTATACACACTTGTCTTTTCATCTGATGAAAAAAATCATTTCAATTGTTTCTCTTTGCGAGATTTGGCTGATTTCAAATCTCTTCTGATAAATGTGAAAATATAAAATAGAGGATTAGCATAATAAATCAGGATATCGAGGGCATCAATGAGGGTAACTAATTGTATGAATCTCATAGAGCGTGACAAAAAAGTAATCGCTCCATGCTCTCACTTGTCGTATTTCCCGCTCGCAGTAGCATCTGTCGAAGGATCCGTAATTACAGATGAGGACGGCAATAAGTTTATAGATTTTCTTTCCAGCGGATCGTCTCTCAATCTCGGTAGTTCACATCCTGCTGTTATGGAGGCTGTAAAGGCGCAGCTCGATCTATCGGCTCAGTATACGCAGGCATACAGCTACAACCGCAGGAGCATTGAATATGCAGAGAAACTGTCTTCGGTATATCCAGGTGGGATTGATGTCAAGGTGTGTTTCGGAAATTGCGGTTCAGACGCCAATGACGCAGCTATCAAATTTGCCAGAGCCTACACTGGAAGGCCCAAGATCATTACTTTCATCAACGGTTATCACGGAAGCACATATGGGTCGCAGACTCTTACTACATGCTCCACCAAAGTAAAGATGAAGATGGGACCGTTCCTTCCCGAATGCTATTCCTTCCCGTTCTGCGGGATAGATGCCGATGACGCGGCTGCCGCGGAAAGCACTTCGCAGATGGAATTGGCTTTTGGCACATATCTTCCGGCCGATGAGGTTGCCGCAGTCATAATCGAACCGATGCAGGGAGACGGAGGCC
The DNA here is from genome assembly GCA_045116695.1 of Anaerovoracaceae bacterium. Lineage (GTDB taxonomy): Bacteria > Bacillota > Clostridia > Peptostreptococcales > Anaerovoracaceae > Crickella. Next base: position 2,034 of record JBGUME010000067.1, read on the forward strand.
TGATGCCCGCTCACCCTGTATTCATGAAGAAATTATATGAACTGTGCAGGGCAAATGGGATCCTGTTTATTGCAGAAGAAGTACAGAATGGGTGCTGGCGGACAGGCAAAATGTTCTCGATCGAGCATTATGGCATCGTTCCGGACGGAATCATCATGGGCAAAGCCGTCGGCGCATTCCTCACACTTGGATGCTTTATCGCGCGTTCGGAAATAATAGATGTTTTGCCTGCTCCGGCTCATACATTCACACTGGGTGGCAACGCGCTGGCATGCGCTGCGGGAGCAGCGGCGTTCGATGTTTACTATTCTGATGAATTTCAGTCACTGCTAAAGACTAATATTGCTCTTGCGGAAGAATCAGCACAAAAGCTGGGGCAAAACCATCCCGGGGTAGTCAAAGACTGCAGAAACCTCGGTCTGTCTATGGGTATAGAAATATCTGATCCGTCAGGCGGATCAGATGATGATGCAACGTTCAAAATCCTTTACCGCTGCTATGAGCTTGGCCTTATAGTTATCTCTTTTGCCGGGAATGTCTTGAGGATACAGCCGCCACTGAATATTGAGACGGAACTATTGGAGGAGGGGTTCCGTATCATCGATCAGGCAATGTGTGATTTTGAGGCTGGCTCTATTCCGGATGATGTTCTCGAATATAAAGCGGGCTGGTAAAAGGTTATAGGTAATATAAAGAAAAGGAGGTTAATCATGTTAAGTAATTTCTTCATGAATGCTCTGGGGCGCGAATCCCTAATTGCTCCGGACGACCATTGGGCACTTCTTTTGGTAATGTGTCTGGCTGTAGCTGTTTCAATTTATCTTGAACAGAAATACGCGTGGGCATCCAAAGTGTCCGGCGCGGTCATTGCGCTGATTTTTGCTCTGCTCCTCTCAAATCTCAGCATCGTACCTGTGTCATGTACATTGTATGACGATATCATTTGGGGCTTTGCTGTTCCGATGGCTATCCCGCTCCTGCTTCTGCAGTGTAATATGAAGAAGATCTGGCGCGAGACCGGAAGGATGATGGTGATATTCCTCATAGGCGCGGTCGGAACATGCGTAGGTGTTTTCATCGCATATTTCCTGCTCCGCGGGGCTGTTCCGGGGCTTGAAGGAGCTGCTGTACTTGAGACGGGCGGATATATCGGCGGCGGTGTAAACTTCGCTG
>JBGUME010000068.1:0-3657 GCA_045116695.1 Anaerovoracaceae bacterium
CGATGTTTTATCTCAACCCATTTCACGTCTCGCCTCAGCCTGTCATATGTGCAATACAGGAAGCGGCGGGCATCCCCGCAGGTCTGATCGTATATGTTATCGCTATTGCAGCCGCAAGCAGCATGGTGGTCGTGTTATCGAAGAAAATTTTCAGGGAGTCTGTTCTGGACAATACTGACGATGACCTGTAAAACAAAGGAGGTCTTCATGGAAGACCTCCTTTTGGTTTGTGCAGTTTTAAGTGATTATCATTCGAAATCATATGATTTGCATACAGGTGCATGAGCCTCTGCCGATTCCTTATCGTACCAGATGAGGTTCTTTCCTGTCTCCTTATCGAAGAGCTGGATGAGCTCAGGCATCACATCGAAGTGCACCTTGCTTCCCATCGAAACATCTTCTGCCAGTCCGATGGTCGGGATGACCATTACGACCTCATCATCTCCGCTGCGGGCATGGAGGTTGTACTCGGAACCAAGGAGTTCGGATACTTCGATCACAGCTGTAAGTTCGCCTGAACCGACACGGATGTGCTGCGGACGGATACCCGCAATTATGTCGCATGGCGCCTGAACATTATGCTTAAGCGCTTTCTGCTGGAAGTCCGAGAGTTCAAATTTTACTCCGCGTATCTCCGCATAGTACTTTCCGCCCTCAAGCAGCAGCCTGCATCCTTCGAAGAAATTCATCACAGGCATTCCTATGAATCCCGCAACAAACAGGTTGACCGGCTTGTTGAACACATCACGAGGCGTGCCTATCTGGTTCACATATCCATCCTTCATGATAACGATACGGTCGCCGAGAGTCATGGCTTCTGTCTGGTCATGCGTTACATACATGAACGTGGTGTTGATGCGCTGACGGAGCTTTATGATCTCAGCACGCATCTGGTTTCTCAGCTTAGCGTCGAGATTCGAAAGAGGCTCGTCCATGAGGAACACCTTAGGATCACGTACCATGGCGCGGCCGATAGCAACACGCTGCCGCTGACCGCCGGACAGAGCCTTTGGTCTGCGCTCCAGATACTGTGTGATGTCGAGGATCTCCGCGACTTCATTTACTTTCTTATCGATCTCATCCGGTTTAGCCTTTTTCAGCTTCATGGCGAAGGCCATGTTCTCACGGACCGTCATATGCGGATACAGAGCATAGCTCTGGAATACCATTGCGATATCGCGGTCCTTAGGCGAGATATCGTTCATCAGCTTGCCGTCGATATAAAGTTCGCCGCCGCTGATGTCCTCAAGTCCTGCTACCATGCGGAGCGTTGTGGATTTACCACAGCCCGATGGTCCGACCAGTACGATGAACTCTTTGTCCTTGATATCGATGTTGACGTCATGGACTGCAGTTACCTCGTTGTCATATACCTTTTTTAACCCTTTTATGATTACTTCTGCCATATATACAGCCCTGACAAACGGGACTCCTCCCGAGTGCCTCGCGACCGCCCGCAAGGGACGCGCCGCATTACGACAGGTCTCCACACTGCCGCACCGCGAGCCGGCGGATAGTTCCTCCTTTCTTTAGGACGAAAGATCAGATCGTGGAGTGATCAGGCGCCCTTTAGTTGGTAGTTATTCCGGAGCTGTCCGGCCGTAAAGCCGGGTCATTTTTAATATTTCCTCAGCGAGTTCTTCTGTGGCTGCGCCGGGTCTCATCCTCCAGGTCCAGTTACCCATAGGTACTCCCGGTGCGTTTATCCTGGCCTCATCGCCGAGTTCCAGCCAGTCCTGCATCTGTGCGACGAACAGCCTCGCAACGGAACTCATGCCCCCGCGGAGGACTCCCCTGCAGAAGCCTTCCTCTTCGTTCAGACCGAAGTATTGCTTTGCAGTTGACAGTTCCTCCTCGCCGGCTATTGCAAGCCAGCCTGCCAGCGTGTGGTTGTCATGAGTGCCGGTATAGCAAATGCAGTTGCTTACGAAATTATGAGGCCTGAATGCCGTGGTATTCATGGCGTCAAAAGCGGCTACCAGCAGCTTCATGCCCGGGAATCCTGATTCCTTAAGCAGCTGCCTGACCTCAGGTGTTGAATAGCCAAGGTCTTCCGCTATGAAATCAAGCTGCGGGAAACGTTCCTTAAGTGTGTCCACGAGCCGGATCCCGGGTCCCTTGACCCAGTGTCCGTTCCGTGCGGTAGTCTCTCCATATGGAACGGCGAAATAACTCTCGATCCCTCTGAAGTGGTCGATGCGTATCCTGTCGAACAGTTCTCCCGCACCGGCTATCCTGCGGACCCACCAGCTGAAACCGTCTGCCTCCATTGCATCCCAGTCATACAGCGGGTTTCCCCAAAGCTGTCCGTCCGCGCTGAACATATCAGGCGGAACTCCGGCAACCTCTACGGGAATGTTCTTTTCATCCAACCGGAACCAGTGAGGTTCTGCCCAGACGTCTGCGGAATCAAGCGCAACATATATCGGAAGATCACCGATAATGGAGATGCCGGCATCATTTGCGTATGCCTTCAGCTGTGCCCACTGGCGATAGAACAGGAACTGTATGTATTCATACATTTCCACTTCTTCGCGGAGCTCACTTCTCCATTTTGCGCAGGCCTCAGGTCTGTGCAGCCTTATGTCCTCATCAGGCCACTCGAACCACGGGCGTGAATCGAAGTGCTGTTTCAGCGCCATGAAGAGCGCGTAATCAGGAAGCCACGCTTTCTTTCTGATGAAAGCGGAAAACGCCTCCCTGTCTCTGGCAATGCCTCTCCGGGCTGCCTTTCTGAGCAGTCCGATCCTGTTCTCGTAAAGCTTTCCGTAATCGATCTTTTCAGGATCCTGTCCGAAATCCGGGGAACTTACCTCTTCTTTCGTCAGCAGTCCGTCTTCGATCAGGATATCCGGATCCACATAATACGGATTGCCGGCGTAAGAAGAAAAGCTCTGATACGGAGAGTCTCCGTAGCTTATCGGTCCTACAGGAAGCATCTGCCAGCAGCTCTGTCCCGCGGCGTGCAGAAAGTCGACAAACTTCCTTGCCTCAAGACCGAGAGTCCCGATCCCGTACGGAGACGGGATGGAAAATAGTGGCATAAGTATTCCTGCTGTGCGCTCTGTATTTTTCATAAGATTAACCCTTTACGGCTCCTGCAGCCACACCCTTGATGATGTGCTTCTGGAGCGCCATGTAGAAGATGATGATCGGCAGCATGGAAAGCATGATTACCGCCATCGTAGCGCCGAGGTCTACCGAGCCGTAGCTTCCCTTGAGATACTGTACATGGATAGGGATCGTCATGTATTTGGTCCTGTCGAGTACAAGGTACGGGAGCAGGTAGTCATTCCACACCCACATGGTCTCAAGGATGCCGACTGAAATAAGTGTCGGCTTCAGCATAGGCAGGACTACTGAGAAGAACGTACGTATCGGTCCGCAACCATCTATCGCGGCCGCCTCCTCTATCTCAAGAGGCAGGCCTTTTACGAAGCCCGCAAACATGAATATCGCAAGTCCCGCTCCGAATCCCAGATATACGACCGGGATAGTCCAAGGTGTATTCAGCTTCAGATTATCTGCCGTGAACGTCAGAGTGAACATCACCATCTGGAAAGGAACGATCATGCTGAACAGGCAGAGATAGTAGAAAATGTTGGCAAATTTTGAGTTTACACGGGCAATGTACCATGCAGACATCGATGTGAACAG
>JBGUME010000069.1:0-14869 GCA_045116695.1 Anaerovoracaceae bacterium
CGGTGACATCCTGGTGCGACAGGCGTTCAGCTTTGACTTTCTGACCGTCGAAAGCGCCGGCCATGATGACAAATGAGCGGTGACCGCATTCAGCAGCCCTGTCGCAGAAGCCCTCGTCGAAATCGAAGAGTTCATCGAAGGCTGCCCTTCCCATGACATCCATGATTCGTTCGTCATATTCAGGTCCCTCAGGCACATAGCCGTAAGGGCCGTATTCCTGAAGCTTGTGAGACAAGTCGCCGCTTGCGACTATGACAGTTTTTCTGTCCAGATTCCCGGCAGCCTCTTTTATAAGCATGCCGAGCTTATAGTGGTCTGTGAGCGGAAGGCCCGAGAGCCCGATGCGGACTATTTTGCCGCCCTTGTACTTGTTTCTTATGAACCATAGGGGCACCATTGTGCCGTGGTCGAGGGCCTTGTCACGCTCGCCTTCCGTGCCTGCCGGAAAGTCCGCTTTTTTAGCGAGGCGGCATATCTCGGCGACGAGATCTGTGTCGTATTCCTCGCTGAAAGTGACATTCGGCGCTCTGAAGCCTGCGAAGCTGCCGGCGGCCTTGCCGCCCGGAGACACATGGAACCAGTCCGCGTACATTATAGAATGCGGACTCGTTATGACTATCGTCTCCGGACAGAGCGCCGCTATCTCATCCGCGACTCTCTCATATGCCCTTGCCGTTTCCTCTATCTGAGCCTCGCTTCCCCTGCCTATGTCAGGCACTATCATCGGAGGATGCGGGACCATGAATCCTGCTATGATGCCCATGCTATTTCTCCATCAGCGCTTTGAATACGCTCTCTACATCATCTCTTATTACCAGCGATGCCTTATCGTCTGCAGGCGTCGCCTCCTTGTTTATGACCACGAGGTCTCTGCCGCTGAAGTATTCTATCAGCGATGCTGCCGGCTCTACCGACAGCGAGGTCCCCGCGACTATCATAAGGTCTGCGCCGGAGATCTCCCGGCAAGCCCCTATCATCGTATATTTATCAGGCGCTTCTCCGTAGAGCACGACCCACGGTTTTATGATGCCGCCGCACTTGTCGCATCTCGGCACGCCGTCTGTTTCCATTATCTTATCTAGCGGATATTCTGTCTCGCACTGCACGCAGTAGTTCTCGTAGATGCTTCCGTGCAGCTCATACACCCTCTTGTTGCCGGCTTTCTTATGAAGGCCGTCTATGTTCTGCGTCACGATGGCGCGCAGCTTGTCCTTCTTCTCGAGCTCGTAAAGGTATCTGTGGCACGCATTCGGCTCTGCATCCGGATAGACCATGTGAGCGCGGTAGAAATCGTAGAACTCCTTTGTGTGGAGGGCAAAGTAAGTCGCGCTCAAAATGTCTTCAGGCGAGGGCCCGCGCCTCTCGCCATCCAAACCTGTTACCGCATTGTAAAGACCGTCCGCAGACCTGAAGTCCGGGATGCCGCTTGCAGTCGAGACTCCTGCCCCGCCGAAGAACACTATTCTTCTTGATCGTTCGATGAGCTTTTCCAGTTCCATGCCTCAGATAGTGAACACAGGATTATTATAGCGGCGCCTATGATGCCCGCTGCCGAGAGCCGCTCGCCCAAAAGGATAAACGAGAAGATAGCCGTCATCACAGGGCAAAGGCTCTGTATGAGCGAGACCGACCTTTCGGAGATGCCGGTCAGCGCAAGGTTCTGCATAAGATAACCGAGGAAGGTGCAAAGTATCGCAAGGTAAAGGATAATGCCCCAGACCTTTGCGTCCGCTCCTGACATGTCGATATGCGCTCCCTCAAATATGACGCAGCCAATAAGTGCAAGGACCGCGGAGCAGCCGCCCATTAAGGCGGTAAGGCTAATAGGGTCGACCTGCTCAAGGTATTTGCCGCTTAGAACAAGCGTCGCTGCGGTCAATATGGCTGCGGCCAGTGTGACTATCTCACCTGCGCCGAAGCCTGAGAGACCGCCTTTCACGCACAGAAGGTATATGCCGGGCAGCACCAGTATCTGAGCCAGCAGCTGCTGCCAGCGGTATTTCTTTCCAAACATCATGAAAGCGAGAGCCGGCGTTATTATGACCGACATGGATCGTATGAACGCCACCGAGGTCGCTTCCGTCATGGAAAGCGCAACATTGTTAAGAAGGTAGCTCATGCCTATGCAGACGCCCGGGATCAGCCAGGCTTTAAGCGGCACGGTCTTAACCGTCTTTATTATCCTTTTGTGGAACAGCAGAAAGCAGACCGCGAAGGCGATCGAATAGCGGACTGTCATCATCGCGTAAACAGGCACGACGTCAAACGCGATCTTTGAGATCGGATCGCCAAAGCCGTAGATGACAGACTGCAGCACTATAAGTGCCTGCGCCAGTCCCTTGCTTATTCCCTTCCGTTCTTCTTTTCTCTCTTCCATTTCCCTTTTATGCGGTCGTTTTTCTAACCGCTTTTATGTGGCATCCTTGTCCGTCCCGAGCTCGCTCACCGCTGTTGCGCCAAGTATCATGACAGCGCCGATTATAGTCCAGATAGTAAGCGGTTCTTTCAGGAAGAATGCTGAAAGCAGCACGGCCTCCACCGGATCGATGTAGCTAAGGATGCCGACTGTCTGGGCCGACAGCTTGTTGACCGCATCGAAGTAGATAATGTATGCGATGCCTGTGTGCAGGGCGCCGAGGACTATAAGGCAGATGATGCCGACTGTCGTGACCCTTGCTGCCACAAGGCCGCCTGTCGCTGCTGAGTATGGCAGCATGATGAGCGATACCAGAGCCATCTGCATTATGGTCGTGTTGACCGGCGATATGTCCTTCATGTACTTGTTGATCAGTACAACCATCGCGTAGAAAAATCCGCCTGCGATGCCGAAGAGTACGCCCTTCAGCTCAGATATATGAAATCCCGTCTGCAGTACGCCGGATACGAATATCATGCCGCAGAAAGCGACGGCCACGCAGACGAGCTTCCTTGGTGACAGTTTCTCCTTTATGACTATAGCCGCGGCCAGTATGTAGAACACCGGCTGCATGTAGTAACAGAGTGTGCTGACCGCTATCGTGGTGTATTTGAAAGCCTCAAACTGACAGACCCAGTTGCAGCACATGAATACCGAGCTTAAGGTAAGCCAGCCGATGTTCCTCTTTATGTCATTCCAGTCCAGTTTTTGCCTGCGGAGTGCAAGTATCAGGATGATAGTAAGCACGCTGAAGAAAGCCCTTCCCAGAGCGATCACGCTTGACGGCATGTCGATATACCGCGACAGCGTGCCTATGGTGCCGAAGAGCAGCATCGTGAATATGAGCTGCAGTCTTGCTTTCCTCTCGTCCATACCCTGCTTTCTAAACTGTTTCTTCTCCCGTCGATTCGTAGAGCGTCGCTTTTTCCATCCGCTCAAGCAGGCGCTCGTGGTCCGTGATCAGATCGTAGACAGCGTCTTCTGAGAGCACGCCCCTTTTGAGGTCCTTCGGAAGCTTGCCCGCCTCATCGGCTTCAAAATCCCGGAGCCACAGCTCGCTGTCGTAGTATTCCTGCACTTTGTAATACCTTTCGCGGGCCCATTCGTAATTGATGAGAGCATTCGAAAGCTCCTTGATGGCCTTGCTCGCCTCATCAAGACACTTCTCCATTTCTTCTATCCGCTCGATCTGCTCCCTGCTCATTGCATCGCCTTTCAAATCCCGTGGGTGTAGTTATAGTTTATTCTAAGGGAATGACAGAAAATTTAAAAGAAAAAGTTGGTTTTTCAACCCCCTTGGGGGCTTGCGGGGGTTTTTCAGCTCTTTATAATAAAAGTGTAACAAGGTTATCAAAAACCAAACACCCTTTCACCCTCTTACAAGGAAAGCCGGCAGAATCAGGCTGCCGGCTCTTCTTTTTTTGCATGTATGCTGTTTGCCTTCTAAAGGTATGTGTTCATGTATTTGTCCCAGACCTCATCCGGCACCAGTCTGCCGCCTGTTGCCCAGCATATCTGGGTGGAATTGGCGAGTTTCTCATCAGTCAGGCCGTGCTTTTCAAGATAAGCTTTGCCCTGCTCGTACTTGTTTATGGTGAGAGGTCCGATGAATGCTGCGCAGCTGGATGGCTCTATGAACATGTCTTCCGTTTTCTTGAGCATCCTCATGTAATCGAAGAGGACCGCGTCCTTTACGGTGAAGTCTCCTGAAAGCAGGTTGCGGCAGATCCTGGTCACAAGGCCCGATGGGCTCGCGCATGCCAGGCCGTCAGCCGCGGACATTCCGGAAAGGCCGAAGTCGCTGACATTCACCTCGTTGAATCTGTCGGATGCCATTCCGAGAAGCACTGACGGGAAGAGCGTCGGCTCGCAGAAGAAGACATGGACGTCGTCCTTGAAGAGTCTCTTGAATCCATAGCATATCCCGCCCGGGGCTCCGCCTACTCCGCATGGCACGTAGAGGATCAGCGGATGATCCTTATCTACCGTGACGCCCTTAGCCTCCAGCTGCTTTTTAGTCCTGGCTGCGGCTACCGCGTAGCCCAGGAAGAGCGGAAGCGAATATTCGTCATCCACAAAGTAGCTGGTCGGGTCGAGGTCGGACAGCCTGCGTCCTTCGCTCACCGCCTTTGAGTAGTCCTCTTCATACTCGATGACTTCGACACCCTTTGATCTCAGCATGTCCTTCTTCCACTGCCTCGCGTCGGCAGACATATGGACCTTCACCTTGAATCCGAGGAAAGCGCTCATGATGCCTATCGAAAGGCCGAGATTTCCGGTGGAGCCTACCTGCACGGTGTGCTTTCCAAAGAACTCCTTCATGTCGTCATCTGCGAATCTCTCGTAGTTGTCGTTTTCCGTGATGAGGCCGGCCTCGAGGGCGAGGTCCTCAGCGTGCTTCAGGACTTCGTAGATGCCACCTCTGGCCTTGACCGAGCCCGCTATAGGCAGGTGGCTGTCCATCTTGAGCATGAATCTGCCCGGGATCTTGGCGCCGTAGACTCTCTCGAGCTCAAGCTGCATCTTAGGGATGTCCTCGAGAGGCGACTCGATGAGTCCGTCGTCCTCCCTTGTCTCAGGGAAGCATTTCTTTATGTACGGAGCGAACTTTCTGAGCCTTCTTTCGGTGTCCTCGATATCTTCATCTGTTACCACCAGCTGGCAAAGCGCGTCCGTCATCTCAAACGGCAGCAGCTTGTCATTGATCCAGAGGGTCTCGTTCTGATAGGCGATGTCCCTGAAGACTCTGTCCTGTTCCATCATTTTCTTTGCATATGGTTTGATGCTCATGATCTCTTCCTCCCGTGTCTATAAGCACTCTTTATAGATCTCAAGTATTTCTTCTTTGGTGAGCGGCCTGAAAGCGCCGCCGGATATGAAGCACGACTCGGCTATCTCAGGCAGCATGGCAGCCTCTTTCTCACCGAATCCTATATCTCTCAGTGTTGTCGGAAGTCCCATCTCTTTTATGAAATCCGCCAGCGCGTCTATGCCCGCCAGCGCGAATTCCTCGTCCGATCCGTAGTCTTCGCGGTCAAGTCCCCATACCCTTTCCGCGAAACTCATGAACTTCGGGAGTCCGTCCTTGTATATATGCCTGTAGTACGCAGGATGCAGCACGGCAAGTCCCTCGCCGTGGTTGCAGTCGGTGTAAGCCGACAGCTGGTGCTCCATGTTGTGGGCTTCAAAGTCCTTTGACTTTCCCGTCTTTATTATGCGGTTCTCAGCCAGCGAGGCAGTCCACATTATATTGCTCCTGGCCGGAAGATCCCCCGGATCTTTGACTGCTGCGCGGAAGTCCCTTATGAGCCCGCGCATCAGTCCCTCGGACACATCGTCAGCCGGGTTGTCCGAGGCCGGCCAGCTGAAGTATGTCTCCATAATATGCGAGAGTATGTCGAATGTGCCTGCCTTAAGCTGGCGCATCGGCATCGTAAGCGTATACTTTGGATCCATCAGAGCAAAGACCGGATTCATCTCCGGATAATCCCTGTCGGTCTTTATCTTCGTCTCCTCATTTGTAAGGACCGCGCAGCCGTTCACTTCGCTTCCCGTCGCGGGCATTGTGACAACGACTCCGCACGGAATGATCTCGTGCTTCATCGGAAGGCCTTTCATCCAGAAGTCATCCCAGGCGTCTCCGTCGTATTTAGCCTGAACGGATATGGCCTTGCAGCAGTCCATGACGGAGCCGCCGCCTATCGCGATAATGAGACCTACATCCATCAGTGATGCGAGTTCCGCGCCTTCCTTCATCCTTTTCAGTGTAGGATTCGACATGATGCCAGGGAATTCGACTATCATCTTCCCTTCGGCGGCGTTTCCTTCCCTGCTGTAGCCCATCGACTCCAGCACTTCCATCACATCATCATACGAGCCGTTTCTCTTTACCGAACCGCCGCCGTATCCGATCATGATGTTACCGCCAGGCAAAGCAAACTCATCTACGAGCCCCGCCAGATACTCTTTGACGACGTCCTTGCCGAATCTTACTTTGGTCCTGCACTCCCAGTTGAAATCGTTCATGGAATCTCCTATTTCTTAAGGCTAAGGAATGATGCCGGGATGTGGCAGTAGCCGCCCGGGTTCTTGTCCAGGTATTTCTGGTGATACTCCTCTGCCGGGAAGAAGTTGATAAGCGGCTCCACCTCTACAGCGAGCGGCGCGCCTATCTTTGCAGCCTCTTCATCGCAGATCTCGCGGATCACAGGCAGCATGTCCGGGTCCGTATAATAGATGCCGGTGCGGTACTGTATGCCGACGTCGTGCCCCTGCCTGTTGACCGATACGGGATCGATCACCATGAAATAATAACGCAAAAGTCCGGCGAGGCTTATGCGATCCTCGTCGAACTCTATAAGTACTGTTTCCGCATGTCCGCTGCTTTTGCAGACATCCTGATATGTAGGGGCGCTATCCGGTCCGTTCGCGTACCCGACCTCTGTCCTGACTACTCCGTCGAACTGGTCGAAGAACTTCTGCGTTCCCCAGAAGCAGCCGCCCGCAAGATAAATTGTTTTCATAGGCTTCCTACCTTATGGTCTACTCGCCTTCTTCATAGCTCTCGATGATCTTGTCCTGCATCTCCATGACCATCTTCCAGAGCGATCCGCTGTTCGAGACCTCGTAATTCTTCTGTCCCCAGCAGAGCATGCCCGTGCCTTCAAAGCTCCAGCCGACGTTAGTGCCGTCCTGCAGCGTGAACTCCACGTAGTGGTAGCAGTCGGTGATGCTCTCTTCTGTCTCATCTCCAACGATGATGTGTCCAACGCAGTTATAGACGTCTTTGATCACTTCAGGATCGGTGAACTCTACCTCAGGCCTTGAGCCCATCATGTCATACATTGCGTGGACGGAAACCGGGATGTTTCCCTCTTCCATGTCCTTGATGAGCTTGGCTGCGCCTTCATCGTCCATGAATAGCAGGATCGAGCCCTCAGGAATGTTGCCTATCACGCTTCCCGTGCCACTTGGCGTTGGTGCAGGTGCAGGCTCCGTGCTTTTGCACGACATCATTATCATCGAAAGCGCCATTATCATTACGATTGCTATATATCTGATCTTCATCAGTCCGGCCTCCTTTTTTATCTTTTCCGTGTGCCTTTGTATATAAGAGCGCACAGGAGGTCAAAGTGTTGCAAATGTTGCAGGTGTTGCAGGAGCTTCTAGTACTCCTTAGTAGAGCGCCGCCTCCATGCCCATAAGGGTCTTCTTGACTTCGTATTCTCTTGTCCAGGCTGCAGTGCCGGTCAGTGTCAGTGTGATGCGTTTGAAGTCCATAGTTCAGGCCTCCTCAACCTCTTCATCGACGTGCAGGATCACCGGCTCATGGCCTGTGTATGGCAGGTACTTGTCCATAAGGTCCGCCCTTGTGATGCAGATATGAGCGTTGTTGGTCGCGTCGTTGCATGCTATGCGATCGTATTCCATCAGCTCCTCGTCTATGACAAGATGCACCTTGCAGTCCTTGTCATACACAAGGCTGAACGGATTGGCAGCGCCGATCTTTACACCCAGGTACTCTGTCAGAGCTTCTTCCGGCGCGAACGAAAGCCTCGACACTCCAAGCGCTTTTGAGAAGATCTTGGTCTTGAAGCGCTTGTTGTCTCTGGTCACGTACAGGTAGAACTCGGTCTCCTGACGGTTGCAGAGGAAGAGGTTCTTCACGATATTTGTGCCCAGCTTCTCGTTGATCCAGACGCAGTCCTCCATCGAAACGATGTAGTCGTTGGTGACTCTGTCGAACGGGATCTCCAGCTTAGAGAGCGCCTCGTAGATGAGCCTCTGAGTCTCGTTCTCGAACGTCTCCGGCGCTTCGTGATTTATCTCGCTTACGTAAAACATGTTCGCCCCCTTATCCTTCCTGCGGGCCGTGGTAATCCATGCCCAGCATGGTCAGGTCGTCGAACTTCTCGGCATCGCCGACAAATTCTCCGACCGCCTTATATACATTCTCAAGCATCTCCTCAGGCGATGCTTCCTTATTCGAATTGAGCGCCTCAAGCATGCGGTCCGTACCGAACAGCTCGTTATTCGCATTCGTGGCCTCTGGCACGCCGTCAGTGTAGACAAAGAGCTTGTCGCCAGGCATGAACTGCAGCTCGTAGTCCGTATACTTCATGCCTTCCATGCCGCCGATGACGAAGCCGTGCTTGTCCTTTATCAGCTCGAAGCCGGTGACCGGATGTCCAATGACCGGATACTCGTGGCCGGCATTGGAGGCTATCATTTTTCCGCTGGATATCTCCAGAATGCCAAGCCATACCGTGACGAACATTTCAGCCTGGTTGTTCTCGCAGATCTCCTTGTTCGCTTTTTCCAGGATCTCTGAAGGCGCGATGCCGGACTGCGCATATGACTTCAGTAGCACCTTAGTGTTCATCATGAACAGTGATGCCGGAATGCCCTTGCCGCTTACGTCTGCGATAACGAGGCACAGATGATCATCGTCGATCAGGAAGAAGTCGTAGAAGTCTCCTCCTACTTCCCTTGCAGCGTCCATAGAAGCAAAGATGTCGAACTCCCTGCGTTCAGGGAACGGCGGGAACTCGTGAGGCAGCGCGGATGTCTGTATCTGGTTCGCCATGTGAAGCTCATTCGTGACGATTTCGCGTTCACGCTCCTCGCGGTGCTTTTGTTCGACTATTCGCAGCCTGCGGCCTGCGATTTTCTGAGCAGCAATCATCAAGAGGATCGCAGTTGCCAGCCCCACACCTATATAGAAAGCTGCCGTCTCATAGAAGGCTCTCTCCTTGATGATGGTGGTAGACAGTGACTTGCTCTCTCTTCCCAGCGCGTCTTTCAGCTCCATGACGAAGGTGTATTTGCCGCCCGGCAGATTGGTGTAATATACCGGGTCAAAGTCGCTGCACTTTAAACTCATCATCTCTTTGTCGAATCCCTTGAGCATGAACGACACTGTCGGGTCCGTAAGCGAATAGTTATATACGTAACCGCAGATCGCCAGTTTGTACGCGTCTGACGGGATCGTGAAGACACCATCCTCGTCCGGGAATACCGGCACATCGTTGACCTCTACGAACGGTACAGCCATCTTGAGGTCGTTGACGTCCTCGAGCGGTTCTTCTATGTTGACCATCGCCACGCCGGATCTGCCGCACATAAACAGGTCTCCGTCAGCTGTGACCTCACTGTATGAATTGCTGGTAGCGATGCATGGAAGTCCATTGGCTATGCCATAGTGGACCGGCTTGATATCCTCGTTTGCCAGCAGCGCTTCAGCCGGTGTCACATAGATGCCGTCGCTGCTGAGTACCCATATGTCTCCCTTGCTGTTTTTGTACAGATCCAGGTTGTCCGGGTACGGGAAGTTCTGTATCGTGGTCACTTTATAGTCTTCGGTCATGTAGGCGAGCGAGTTGCCCGTTACCAGCCAGAAGACCTTGTTCTCTTCATCATATTTGATGCGCATGACTACGCCGGATGTCAGGCCGTCCTTCTTGTCAATGATGCGGAGTCCATCATCATTAAAGACGTATATCCCGTCACCGTTGGAACCCAGCAGGTAGTCACCGTTTGGCGCTTCGCAGGTTATCAGAGTCTCGCTGTTGACGATGCCGTCTTTCTCATCGTAGGTCTCGGTGATCTGACCGTCCTTTATGACATTCATCCCGCCGGTGACAGCAGCGAGCATGGCTCCGTCCTTCGTTTCATACACGGAACGCACACGGTCTGACAGCATCCCTCCGTTCTTGTTGTAAACGGTGAGTTCGCCGTGGTCATAGCAAAGCAGGCCCAGTCCTTGCCAGCATGTGATCCACAGGCGGTTCTCGCTGTCGCGGATCACTGACCGTATCCGGCTGTCACTCAGAAGAGACACCAGATCCGTGGCGCCGAAAGGCTCTCCTGATACGTACTTAGCCGATGTGACAGGGACGGAATCCACTCTTCCCTCTTCATTGATGACCATAAGCCCGGTGTCAGTGCCGATATACATGTTCCCGTCGAGCAGGCAGGTGCTGTTGACCACTGTTCCCGGTAAATCATATTCCGCAAAGACATCCGTGAAGCGGTTGGATACCAGCTTCATCAGACCAAGACGCGAGGACGTGAACCAGAGGTTGCCCTCGTAGTCCTGCATCATTGTATCTACGGAGTTGTTGAGCGGCAGATCTGTCAGCGCGTGGAAGCCTTCTTCATCAACAAATCCTATGCCCCCGCGCGAGCAGATCCAAAGCCTGTCGTCTATCATATGCATCTCGGTCACGCTGTAGAGCGGATCGATATCTATATGCTCGGCCGATTCAATGCCGGCCTTGATGTCAAAGTGGTAGATCCCCGAATGTTCTGTTCCGTAGTAGATCTTCCCCGGCACCTTCGGATCCGGATAGACCGCGGTGAGGTTTTCGATCTCCATATTATCATTTTCATAGAAGTTGACCAGATTGCCGTCACGCAGGATGAACATCTCATCGCCGGCGGTGGTGCAGTAAAGCAGTTCATCTTCACCCGGGTTCATGTGGTCGATATACAGGTTGTCTATCCTGCTGTCTGTCAGCTTGGTCATCTTAAGATCCGGCGTGAACATCACAACGCCTGAAGCTGTTCCGATATATATGTTTCCGTCACCGGACTGCTTTATCTCGCGGACCTTTGATGAGCCCAGACCGTCTTCTTCATCCCAAAAGCGGAACTCGCCATTCTCCATCACCGCGACACCGCTGTCGTTGGTTCCGATCCACAGCCTGTCCCGGTCGTCTACGAGCAGGCAGGATACGCTGTTGATCCCCGTAGTGGAATCGAGGCGCTCAAATGTGTTTCCGTCATAGCGGATCAGACCTGCATAGCAGGCGATCCAGATGAATCCCTCGCTTGTCTGCGCGATATCATTGGTCTCTGCTGTCGGCAGGCCGTTGGTGTTGTCGTACAGGACCGGATAAAGGTTGAGGTCATTGTCAGCCGGGTCAAACGATTCTGTGCCCTTAGCCTTTGCCGCCGGAGCATACAGCACTGTCAGCAGCAGCACCAGAACAAGGCTCATGCAAAGCGCGATGCCCTTCTTTATCTTTATTGGGATGTTGTGTGCTTTCTTCTTACGCATACTCATTGTTCCCTGAAGTTGTCAGTTGTAAAACCTTTTTTCAATCACTTGCTTATATGCGCATAATTCTGAAATTATTATACAAAAAAAGACAGTTTCAAAGAACTGTCTTTTTCTACTTCTTATTGAATTGTTTACCCTTTTATTCGCAGAGGAAAGGTCCGACTATAGCGTTGAACGCGTCCGGGTTCTCCGTTGCGCAGAAGTGATCGCCCGGGCAGAATGCCAGTTTGGCTCCCGGGATCTTCGATGCGATAAGCTCAGTGTGCTCTTTGAGGATCAGATCTTCCTCCCCTGCTACTACAAGCGTCGGTACATCGATCTTTTTGAGATCTTCAGCGTCGATGTTTGGGTCGTTGACCATGAGTCCTATTATCTCCATCGTGAGCTTCGCCGCCGGATCTTTATCTGCTTTCTCTGACGCGGCCTTGTACTCGCTCATTACCCAGTCGACAGCCCAGTCCGCTGCTCCGTCGAGCGTCAGATTGGCTCCGTCTACTACCATCTTTCCTATCCTCTCCGGATACTTCATGGCCATGATGAGCATGATGTTGCCGCCGTCGGAGAATCCGATGAAATCAGCCTTGTCTATGCCCAGTTCATCCATGAAGCCGATGATATCGTCGGTCATCTGTCGGATGGTCAAAGGAGCCGTGCCTCTTGGAGTCTTGCCGTGCGCTCTTGAGTCAGGCGCTATGCAGCGGAAGCCTTTCGGAGCGAAGTAGTCGAACTGCGCCTTGAAATAATCACTTGACTCCTCGTTTCCGTGGATCATGATGAGAGGCTTGCCCTCACCTTTTTCGATGTAGTTCAGTTTGATGTCCATGTTACCCTCCTGTCTCATGTCCTTCTATTCTTTTGGCAGGTATAGCTTGCTGAGTATGAGTTCTTTAGCCCGGTCAGGCATCACTCGAAGAAGCAGCATCAGCGCCTTGTAGTCCATGCCTACAGGGACCCTCGCAGGAGGATCCTTCCTGCCCGCAAGCGCCAGCGCCACTTTTGCTACGCTCTCAGGAGACCTTCCGTTTTGCTCGTCCGAGGCCATCTTCGCAACGCTCTTTCTGAGAACGCTGCCGTAGCCCTCTGCGCTGCTGTCATCCTGAGTCACCCTTGCCGCAGTAAAGCCCGTCTTTGTGTCGCCCGGTTCTATGATGCAGGCTCTGACACCGTACTTTTTCATCTCCATGCGGACAGCATCAGTGAATGCTTCCAAAGCATATTTGCTTGCGGAGTACTGGCTCTGCATAGGTATCGACACCCTTCCGGCAATCGAGCCAATAACAATCAGCAGGCCCTTGCCCTGCCCGCGCATCCTGGTGAGGCACGGCTGGGCCGCATTGATGGTGCCAAAATAGTTTACTTCCATCTGCCGCCTTGTCATCTCTGACGGAGTGGTCTCTGCAGGACCGGCGACTCCCATGCCCGCACATAATACGGCTATGTCCACGCCGGGCAGTTTTTCAATGAATTCCCTGACAGCAGTCTCATCCGTCACGTCAAGACGGCGCAAGGTAAGACTTCCTCCGCCTGGAAAGCTTTCTGCCTTTTCTTCAGTATTACGCGACACGCCTGTGACAGCGCATCCGTTTTTTGCAAAGGCTATGGCACATGCCTGTCCGATGCCTGAAGAAGCTCCCGTCACGAACACGTTCATTCCGTATAAATTTCCGGTTCTATCCTTTTTTCGCATTCAGCATTACGCCTCCATTTTGATGAAATCAGCGATGTCTCTTATGACATCCTCTCCTATATGACGTTCAAGGCTGTATTCCTTGGATGCTTTGGTTATATCGTCGTAGAGCGCGGTCACGAAGCAATGGTTCAGATACGGATACAGTTTGTATTCCGTATGCTCCCTGCATGCGAGCTGCTCCTGAAATCCCTTGAAATCTTCGTCTGCCAGGCACTGGAAATCCTTGCCGCCCTGCATGATCAGCGCCGGCTTGCTGCTCTCCAGAAGATAATCGATTGCAGTCTTTTGGCCCATCTCCTTGAAGTAGTACAGAGTCGTGCCGCCGGCGAACTTCTTTTTCTTCGCCTCTTCATCGCTCATCTCATAGAGGCCTTCGAACTTGCCCGCGTAGACCTTGCGCTCAAGCCCGACTATCCCCTTGATGATCGGATTATTTCCTTCAGCCTGCTTAAGCTGCCTTACAACGATATCCTCAAGACGGTACGGCGTTACGGCCATCATTATAAGGCCCTTCACGTCTCCGCCTTCTGCATCTATCCTCGGAGCAAGCATGGCTCCCATGCTGTGACCGAGAATATAGATGTTGTCATGGTCGATACGCGGATCCGCCTTCAGCATGTTTATCGCCAGCACCGCGTCTTCTATGGTCTCTTCCTTTACCGTGATGCTGTCCGCTTTCAGCATTTTTCGCCCGTGGACAAAGCTCCTCTTGTCATAACGGAGCGACGCGATGCCGTGCCTCGCAAGGCCCTCCGCCAGATCTTTGAAAGGCGTGAGCTTCATCACCTTCTCGTCCATGTTGCTTGCTCCCGAGCCGTGCACCATCACCACCGCAGGAAACGCGCTTCCTGCGCGTTCAGATTCTGTGCGTTCAGGTATGGTCAGCATACCATTTAGCGGATATTCAGTTCCTTCCCCAACAATCACTTTTTCTCTGATCATTTTGTGCTCCTTCCGGTCATTTGCCGGCCGTTTGCATTCGATTATTCTTGTTCACATTTTACCAAAAAAGGAGGCCGGCACATACTGTAAATGTGTCAGCCCCTATCTTATTATCCGATCGTGATCCCTTCGCTGTCCGAATGCCGGCCCATTGACTATCCGAATATCTGGCCCGGCAGTTTCAGCTTCTCTTTATGCGAGAATTCCCTGTCGAATTCCTCTACTTCCGCGTCGTCGACATAGTAGCCCTTAGGTGTCTGATATACCCCGGTCACGCCGTCGAGATAGCCCGGGATCAGCTCCCTGCACAGAAAGAACGAATCATCTGCGCCTTCCGGCAGGTCGTGATACCTGATGCCGAACTTGCGGGCATAGTCGAATCCGCACGTGCTGTAAAAGTCTATGTTGCCTTCAAACAGCACAGCCCCGAAGCCCATCTCCGCAGCCTTTTCAAGCGAATAGTCCAGAAGCAGCTTGCCATAGCCCATGCGCTTCAGGTCAGGCGCGATGCAGATCGGCCCCATAGTCAGAACTTCCACAGTTGCAGCATCTGAATCCTTCGGGCCTTCGCCGGTTGAACCGCCTGTCTCTTTTTCGACGTCATATCCCTTATTGCCGTCGAACTCTATGACCGTCCTCATGAACATATTCTGGCCGATCAGCCTGCCGTCCTTTTCCATCACAAAGTCGAGTTCCTTCACGAATGCCGGATCATCACGCAGCACATGTATCACGTAATGCTCGCTGCATCCCGGCC
>JBGUME010000070.1:0-2426 GCA_045116695.1 Anaerovoracaceae bacterium
TTGTCCTCGAGAGCGCCCTTGCCTATCCTTACAAGGCTTGTCAGGGACGAGAGGTCGAGGTCGATGTATCTGCGGTCGTAGAACGCGCCGTCGCCTATCTCTTCGAGGCTCGTGCAGCCTGTCAGGTCCACCTTGATGAGCGAACGCTCGACTCCGCCGCTTCTGCCGCCGTATGAGAACGCGCCGGCTGCCCAGTTGTCCTCATCGCTTGCGATGACCTTCAGGTTGACGCATCCGGAGAGGTCAAGCTCTGTGAGATTGTCGCAGTGGCGGAATGCTCCGGCTCCGATCGTTACGATCGACTCTTTGTTAGCGAAAGTTACGTCGCGCAGGTTCTTGCAGCCTTCAAAGGCTCCTTCGCCTATCTCAGTTACGTTAGCGTCGATAACGATCGAAGTGATGCTCTGCTTGTTTGCTGCCCAAGGAGCGTTGCCGTCAAAGCTTATCTTGCCGTCCTTGCCGACCGCGCTGATCGTGAGCTGTCCGTCTGAGGATACCGCCCAGGCCATCTCGGTCTCGCCGTTGTTCCATGTTGAGGACTCAACTACGTTGACTGTCAGGTTCGCGCTTACATCCTCGCCGTTCACTGAAGCCGTTGCTGTGAAAGTGACCGTGCCTACCTTGTAGCCGGCGATCTTGATGTCGTTGCGGTATGTCGTGTCGACCTTGTCCGTAAGAGGCTTCGAGATGCTCTTGTCTGTCGAGCTCCAGCTGATCTTGATCTTCTCGTCTGTGTTCGTGACTTTAGCTGTCAAGTCTTTCCAGTACTGCGACGGATCATTTCCTCTGGCTCTCTCCACGTTCACGGATGTTACCTGCGAACCGTCCGCGTAGAATACGATCGAAGATTCCTGCTTTTCTTCGGCTTCCTCGGCGTCTTCTACGACAGCTTTGGCTTCCCCGGCGAGCTCCCTGGCTTCTTCTGCCTCAGCGCCCTCTTCGACCGCCTCCGGCTTCTCAGTGTCTTCCGCGAGGTCCTTGTTCTCTGTGTCGAGAACGATCTCCTGTACAGCCTCTTCCTTTCCAGGCTCTGCCACTTCGATCTCCTCTTCCTTCTCGACCTTGATCTCCTGCTCTTCTATCGAAGGCTCAGAGACTGTCTGGCCTTCCTCGTTGGCCTTGAGGAAGTTGTCCGGCAGATAAGCCATTCCCAGGCTGATAACGATAGCGAAGGACATTACCAGCGCGAGCACTCTTCTTACCAGGCTCATCGTCCTTCTGTGTATGTTTCTCTTTTCTGTAGTCTTCGTTGTTTTATCTCCTGTTTTTCCGGGGGATAACCATCATCTGACTATAGTATAAAGAAAAAAGCGTCAAGCATTGCGTCATTTCTACACAAAATATGCCATTATATATGACGTTTAGCCTAACGCTGTTCTATTCAGTTTTCTTGCTTTTTAATCCAGCCTGAGATTCAGGCGCAGGGTGTTTCCGAGATGGTCGGGGATGCATACAGTCAGCTCTTCAGAAGGGAACCCGAACACAATACCGCCCTCTTCATCCGCGCTTACAGGCAGTATCTTCTCTCCGGAAGCCGTCTCCGCGTATACCCCGCGATAGTCCACCCCGATACCGTCATCAGCGACCTTTATGGTGATAGTGTCATCGCCAATAACAGTATCCACCAGGCGCGGCGGCTCTGCGTCGACATCAGACACCTCCACCTGCTTTTCTATCTTCTGTCCGTTGATGAGTTCTACGTTCACCGTCATAGTGCCGTTGCCCGCAGGCTCTATGGTGTACTCCCTGCCGCTCACCTCATATACCGGAAGCTCTATGTCCCTTATGGTCGCGATGACCCTGCCTACCGGCAGCAGCGATCTGACGCTGACATCGTATTCAGGCAGGCCTCTGGTGCCTCCGCCGGTCTCTTCGACTTCTACGGACGGCATCACGAAGCACAGAGGCAGAAGGGCGAATATGAAGAGCCACGCGGCAATGATGCCCCTCTGCACATTGAAGCGCTCTTTGCGGTATACCGCATATGATGAAAGGTCTTCCACAGGCGTAATGTTATGCGGCCTTCCGCAGCTTTCGAATATGCTGTCGAGTATATCTGAAGTCTCGCCCGCTGTGAGAGGCGTCACCTTTACGCGCCTTCGCGGTCCGCCCGTGCGCCCGGCTCCTCCGCCAAGACGATTAGCGGCAGATCTGGTGAACTTCCTGACCGATGAACGGCTCATGTTCAGTATGGCGGATGTCTCCGCTTCGGACAACTGCTGCTCTGATCGCATAAGCATTATCTGAGCTTCCGTCAGGGGCAGGTTGAGCAGCTGAGTGAGACTGTACGGGCCGTGAGAGGCGTTTATTTTGCCTGTGGACGTCATAAACGCGTTGGCCGACATTCTGGACACCCAGGCCGTAAAAGAGCCCGGATCGCCCAGAGAGCCGAACTGCTTCATGACGTCGGTGTAGACCTGTTTAAG
>JBGUME010000071.1:0-2687 GCA_045116695.1 Anaerovoracaceae bacterium
TTTTTCTGAATGCAGCGATGTCATCGGAGGAGCAATGCCTTTTATTGCGTACCGTGGAAGGCTCGGGATCAGCAGGGAACTGGCGACGTTTGACAGTCACAATTCAGAGCAGGCCCTGTTGATCAGCAGTTATTTCAATTCGCTTGAGAAAGAGGAAGACGTCAGCCTTAGCAGGATGTACGACCTTCTTATCAAAGCGTGGAATCAGGAGATTTCAGCGGATCATCCCGTGATGAAGGCGTTTCAATATACCCGAGCACAGACGGTCCTGATCCTGCTTGACACCATGGATGTGATCACCGGTAAAACAGTGCTAGACAATAATCATCTGTTACTGCAAGAGAACGGATATATCTGGAGAGCACTGGGGCAGGCATCGAGCTGGACGCAGGCAGAAAGAAAATACAATGCTCTTGAAGAGATGGAGAGCAAGTTACACTGAAGGATAAGAAGTCATGAAAGTACTTGTAATACCTGATGTCCATCTGAAGCCCTGGATGTTTCAGCGGGCATCAGAACTAATGAAAGAAATAAAACCGGACCGGACAATCTGCCTGATGGATATTGCGGACGATTGGCGGCAGCAGTTCAATCTGGATCTGTATATTCAGACCTTTGATACGACAATCGATTTTGCGAAAGAATATCCGGAGACTCTGTGGTGCTATGGCAATCACGATGTCTGCTATCTGTGGAATCAGCGGGAGACAGGTTATTCCAAGATCGCACCATGGACAGTCTGCGAGAAACTGCGGGTGCTGCGGGAATCTCTGCCGGATGAGCGGCAGCTGGCTTATCTTCACCGGATCGATAATGTTCTGTTTTCTCATGGTGGTTTGGCGGATGACTTTGTCCGCCGGTATGTTCCGGCCGGCAAATATAACGACATTGATGCGGTCGTCGAAACAATCAATGGATTCGCATGCGGAGAGATGTGGCAGGATGCGTCTCCTATCTGGTACCGGCCGCAGTATTACGAAGGGCGGCTTTATAAACCAAGGAAGCTTTTGCAGGTAGTGGGGCATACACCGGTTGAAGGGATAACACGAAAAGGGAACCTCATTTCCTGTGATGTGTTTTCGACAGACAGCGTAGGGAAGTCGATCGGGACACAGGAATTCATGGTGATTGA
Organism: Anaerovoracaceae bacterium; assembly: GCA_045116695.1. GTDB lineage: Bacteria > Bacillota > Clostridia > Peptostreptococcales > Anaerovoracaceae > Crickella. Next base: position 1,133 of record JBGUME010000071.1, read on the forward strand.
CACAGTTGCCTGGGAATACTATGGCATTCGATGACGAGAGGAGCGATATACAAATGGCAGTGAGAAGTCTGGATGAATCAAACCGGTTATTTGCAGTAGAAGTAGATATGGAGAACCGCTCTCCTGAAGAAATTGCAAGGGATGCGGTCATGCAGATTAATGCACTATTTGACAGATTGATTAAGGAGCAGAAGAAAAAAGATGATCAAAACATTGTATGAAATATTTCAGCACTGGTCGGCAAAGGGATCTGTTTATCTTCTCTCCGACCTTCATCTGGATGATGACGACTGTCTTCTGATGGATCCGGACTGGATCCCGCCGGAGGAGCAGATCTGGATTATCAATAACAAAGTGACAAGAAATGATACCTTCATCTGCCTTGGCGATGTGGGCAGTTCGGATTACGCTGCGCAGATCAAGGCCGGGCATAAAGTCCTTCTTCTGGGCAATCATGACCGGCGGAAAGACTATAAGGACATCTTTGATGAGATTTATGAAGGACCGTTGTTTATATCTGAGAAGATCCTTCTCTCCCATGAACCGGTCTATGGCCTTCCCTGGTGTCTGAATATTCATGGCCATGACCATAATGGGATCGAGCCTTATGCAGAAGGCTGCAAGCATCTTAATCTTGCGGCAAATGTCTGCGGATATACACCAGTCAGCCTTGGGCTGCTGATTAAAGGCGGCATCCTTGCGGATATCAGCAGTATACACAGGCAGACGATCGACCGGGCAGCGGAAAGGAAACAAATGAAAGAGCAATTCTACAGAGGAATTGAAATGCTCTCTGAGGATTAGATCAGTAATATTCAAGAAAGAAGTGACAAAAAGTGAAGACATATTTTATCAGTGATCTGCACCTGGGGCATGCCAACTGCATCCGGTTTGATAAAAGGCCCTGGGAAACGGCAGAGGAAATGGACATGGAGATCATCCGCCGATGGAACCGCAAGGTCCGGAAGGAGGATCACGTCTATGTGCTGGGCGATTTCGCCTACCGGAACCGCACATCGATCGCGGACTACACAAACCAGATGAACGGGCACATTCATCTGATCCGCGGCAATCACGATAAGCGCAGCGAAGCTTATGAGAATTGCTTCCATGAGGTTGCGGATTATAAGGATATGGTAATTATGGCCGATGGTGTCAAATGCCGTCTGATCCTGTGCCACTACTTTATTCCGTTCTATAATGGTGCCCGGCATATGGCATTCATGCTGCATGGGCACACGCATAAGACAGAGGAATCCGTCATGGAGGAGAGGATCAAGGAGGATATCCGTCGAAAGGGACTGCGCTGTGAAGCGTACAATGTCGGAGCCATGTGGCAGGATTATGAGCCTCAGACGCTTGAGGAGATTATTGCAAGACAGGGAAGGAAGATCCCGCTGATATAACATTCACAGAAAGAACTTGTAAAAGAAGCACTTGATTTCTTGTAGTTACGATGTAAAAGCGGGGCTAAAACGAAAAACAGGTTTGCAAGAGGGAAAATGCCAACATCACGGCAGAAAATTACGACAGTAAAACAAATAACTGGTTTACT
>JBGUME010000072.1:0-4009 GCA_045116695.1 Anaerovoracaceae bacterium
TTTCCCTGAATTCATAAAGAAAATAATTGAAAGCGGCGGACTGCTGCCGTATCTGAAGGATAAGGCAGAATAAAACAGTGCAGATCCGCATGTAATTGACCAATATCTAATTACAGTAAAGGAAGGCGACAAAAAGTGAAATATAACATCGCGGTCATTCCGGGAGACGGGATCGGTCCGGAGATAATAGCCGATACGATCGAAGTGCTCAAAAAAGTCGGTGAAAAGTTCGGACACGAGTTCGTTTTCACTGAATATTACGCAGGAGGAGCTGCAATAGATAAGTTCGGAGAGCCTCTGCCTGAGAAGACTATTGACGGATGCCTTGCTTCCGACAGCGTGCTCTTCGGAGCGGTCGGAGGTCCGGCATGGGATAATATGCCGGGAGATCTGAGACCGGAGAAGGCTCTTCTCGGACTCAGGAAAAAGCTAGGACTATTCACCAATCTGAGACCAGCTGCGATACAGCCGGCTCTCAAAGCATCCTGCATGCTCAGGCCTGATGTGGCTGCGGATGGATTCGATCTCATGATAGTAAGAGAACTGACCGGAGGCATATACTTTGGCGAAAGGGGCAGGAGCAAAGACGGAAATACAGCCTTCGATACCGAACTCTACACTGTGCCTGAGATAGAGCGTGTCGCCAGACGAGCCTTCGAGACCGCGAGAAAGCGCAGGAAACACGTGACCAGCGTGGACAAGGCCAACGTTCTCGAGTCATCCAGACTCTGGAGAGAGACGGTACACCGACTTGGCGAGACCGAATATCCGGACGTCCGCCTCGACGACATGTACGTAGACAACGCGGCCATGCAGCTCATAAGGGATCCGTCGTTCTTCGACGTCGTCGTTACTTCCAACATGTTTGGCGATATCCTGTCTGACGAGGCTTCCCAGATCACGGGATCCATAGGACTGCTGGCGTCGGCGTCCCTCGGCGAGACGCAGAGGGGCATGTACGAGCCTATACACGGCTCAGCTCCTGACATTGCCGGCACGGGACTTGCGAATCCTATCGCGACCATACTCTCAGCCGCGATGATGCTGCGTTATTCATTCGACCTTACGGAAGAGGCCGACTGCATCGAGAACGCTGTTTCAGGCGCGCTCGCTAAAGGTTACAGGACCAAAGACATTGCCGCAGCCGGCGAAGAAGACTGGCTCAGCGGAAACGAAATGAAGGACAGGATACTGGAGCTCATCTGATGGATAAGTACGGATTCATTTTTTACAGGGACGAAGGACAGCAGGACAGCGGCTGGCATGATACGCTGGCGGTTTTCGGCGGTGGCGGCGCAGACGCGGTCAGAAAGCTTGTATCGGAGATAGCTGCCTTTGCCGCGGACTTTTCGCTGACCGGCGATGTCTGGAAGCAGTGGATCACATACATGCTCATGATGCACGAGAACGCCTTTACCCTCACATGTGAGAGGAGAAAGGCCGATCCGGCGTCAGCCATGTTCAGGCTCGCCAACATGGATCTCGCGAAGATACGCGGGATCTTCAGCATGAGCCTCGAAGACCTTGGCCGCGAGACAGATTCAGAATACCTGACTCTTCTGTCGGATTACGGCAGCCCGTTCGAAGACGCGGCTGAATGCGGCAGCGGCAGGCGCATAAGCGAACTGAGCAGCCGGCTCGACAAGGCGGCGGATGACGCGGAATTCGCGGATATCATATCCGGATACTACGCGGAGTCGGGCGTCGGCATATTCGGACTCTACAGGGCCTTCAGGATAGGCGGAGAGGACGAGGAAGCGGATATCATGCCGGTAAAGGATACAAGGGACGTATGCTTTGACGACCTCGTCGGATATGAGGTCCAAAAGCAGGCTCTCAGGGAAAACACGGAGGCGTTCATAAGAGGGCTTCCGGCCAACAATGTTCTCCTTTACGGAGACAGCGGCACGGGAAAGTCCACGAGCATACACGCCCTGATGCACGACTACGGAGACCGCGGGCTCAGGCTCATTGAGATCTCCAAGGCGGACAGGAGCAGGCTCCCGTATGTCATGTCCGTCCTGAAAAAGCGCAATTACAGATCCGTGATCTTTCTTGACGATCTGTCGTTCGAAGAGGACGAAAGCGACTACAAGGAGCTCAAGGCCATGCTCGAAGGAGCCCTTGAATCAGGCTCGGACAGAGTGCTCATATATGCCACTTCCAACAGGCGCCATCTTGTCCGCGAAATATGGAGAGACAGGAACGACATGGAGTACAACGAAGATATACATCATTCCGACACCATGGAGGAGAAGCTCTCGCTGGCATCGCGCTTCGGCGTGACCATATACTACGGAAAACCGGATCCTGCGGAGTACATGAACATAGTCAGGGTGCTTGCTGAAAGAAAAGGCATCGACATCGATGAGAACGAACTCAGGGACGCCGCGAGGAAATGGGAGATAAGGCACGGAGGCATGAGCGGCCGTGTCGCGAGCCAGCTGATCACATGGCTGGAAAACAGAGAACTATTCAGATAATAACGACCGGAAGGAAAAGGGAGAAGAGATGAAGAACACACTGTCGCTCGACAGGATATATCAGGCAGCGTTCGCGCTTAAAGACGCGGCAAGAAAGACCGATCTTATTTACTCACCGCATTTCAGCGGGAAAAATCAGGTCTACTTCAAGACCGAAAACCTGCAGGTAACCGGAAGCTTCAAGCTCAGGGGCGCTTATTTCAAGATAAGCAGGCTGAGCGATGAGGAAAAGGCAGCGGGCATCGTTGCCTGCAGCGCCGGAAACCACGCGCAGGGAGTCGCGCTCGCCGCTCAGCGCATGGGAATAAAGGCGACTATCTGCATGCCGGACGGCGCGCCTATAAGCAAGGTCGAGGCTACAAAATCCTACGGAGCGGATGTCGTCCTGGTAAAGGGAGCCTATGACGACGCCTATCAGTACGCGCTGAAGCTTCAGGAAGAGGAGCATGCCACATTCATCCATCCGTTCGATGACCCTGACGTCATCGCGGGTCAGGGAACCATAGGACTCGAGATACTCGATCAGCTCAAGGACGTGGACGTGCTGGTGGTGCCTGTAGGCGGAGGCGGACTTATATCCGGAGTGGCATTCGCGGCAAAGAGGCTTAAGCCGGGCATAAAGATCTACGGCGTGCAGGCAAAAGAGGCCGCGAGCATGGCGGACAGCCTTAAATACGACGAACAGGTGACTCTGAACACCGTGAACACCTTCGCGGACGGCATAGCTGTAAAGCACCCGGGAGACCTGACGTTCGACCTCATAAGGAAGTATGTGGACGACGTGGTCACCGTAACCGAAGACGAGATAGCCGTAGCCATCCTGGCGCTTATCGAAAAGCAGAAGCTGATCGCGGAGGGCGCCGGAGCCGTGTCGGTCGCGGCAGTTATGTCGGACAAGATCCCTGAAGAGGGCAAGAACGTGGTATGCCTGGTATCGGGCGGCAACATAGACGTGAACATACTTTCAAGAGTCATCACGAGAGGTCTGGTGACGAGCGGCAGAAACGCCACGCTCCAGATAGCGCTCGAAGACAAGCCGGGACAGCTGGTGGATGTAGCGACCATAATCGCGTCGTGCGGCGCCAACGTCACCGGAGTCCATTACGGACACTCGGACCCTAACACGGCGGTCACTAGCTGCGTGCTGACACTGGAGATTGAGACAAGGGATTTCGAGCAGCTTGAAGAAATAAGACGGACGCTTACCGAACAGGGTTTCAGGCTCGTGCAGTAGCGCTGATAAACAAGACAGATAAACAATAAAGATTTGTTCAAGATAATAACGAGACACAAATAAAACAGACGGAGGATCGAAATGGAGTATAAATTCCCTGTAACAAAGACACAGACACCTAAGGAAAAGCCTGACCAGACAAGTCTGGGCTTCGGAAAGTATTACACTGACCACATGTTCATCATGGAGTATGACGAGGGACATGGCTGGCATGACGGCCGCGTCGTTCCTTACGGCCCTATATCTCTTGACCCGGCCGCGACAACGCTGCACTACGGGCAGATGACGTTCG
>JBGUME010000073.1:0-4622 GCA_045116695.1 Anaerovoracaceae bacterium
CGGAGAGCCTCGTTGTAGCGCTTTAAAGCGTCATAGTACATCGGCCTCATCTGCGAGAGCTCACGGTTGATGAAGTTGCGGCGTCTGTCCGGGCTGTCCTTGATGATGCGAAGGTCGTCCGGTGAGAAGATGATGACCACTACGTTGTTGAGCAGCTCGGCGGTCTTGCGTATCACCTTGCCGTCCTTCTTGATCATCTTCTTGCCGTCAGATCTGAGAACTATATTGATGTTCTTGTCGATATCTTCCGAAGTGATATATGTGCTCACCCTGCCCTGAGTCTCGCCGAAGCTGATAAGGTCCGCCGAATTGGACGTGCGGAAAGACTTGGCGAAAGCGGTAAGATAGATCGCCTCGATGAGATTGGTCTTGCCCTGGGCATTCTCGCCCACGATAATATTGCGGCTGTCGTCAAAGTCGAGCTCGAGGCGTTTATAGTTTCTGAAGTTTTCCAAAATGATGCTGTTTATCTTCATGCGTCTATTATTGCACAGTTTTGACGCGCAAAATAGACTTTTTAAAATGCATTCCGGGCAGATTTTTTGACCTTTTCCGGCTGCCTGAAAATCCTGCATTTTTTGTTAACCCTGAAGAACAGTAATTGCAAGGCTTTCGGGCAATCAATGTCGGATTCGGGGCGAAAATTTGCGATTTAAGGGATTTTTTTGAAAATACAAGATGTTGTGGTAAATCTTGCAATAAAATCGCTTATATGGTAAAATACGGGCGAACACACAAGAGGGATACAATGCCCGTTTTTTAATGCGGCGCACTGATTTCAAGAGATACAAAACGACAAAAAATTCATTTAAGAAGGGAAAAGATAATGGCCCAGAAACAGGAATACGGCGCGAGTCAGATAGAGGTTCTGGAAGGTCTTAAGCCGGTAAGGCTCAGACCGGGTATGTACATCGGAAGTACGGGCCCGGCGGGACTCCACCATCTCGTATATGAGATAGTAGACAACTCTGTCGACGAAGCGCTGGCAGGATTTTGCAAAAACATAACGGTCAGCATAGAGCAGGACAACTCCATCATCGTATCCGATGACGGACGCGGAATGCCGGTCGACATCCATCCTAAGATGGGAGTACCGGCAGTAGAGGTCATCCATACTCAGCTGCATGCCGGCGGTAAGTTCGGCGGCGGAGGATACAAGGTGTCCGGCGGTCTGCACGGCGTAGGCGCGTCTGTAGTTAACGCGCTCTCGACTCACATGGTAGTGCAGGTAAGGCGTGACAATAAGATCTACGAGCAGGAGTACTTCAAGGGCGAGAAAGCTACGAAGCTGAAAGTGGTAGGCGAATACAAGACAGGCAAGACCGGATCCAGGACACAGTTCTGGCCGGACCCTGAGATCTTCGACGAGACAGTCTACGATTACGGCACGCTCCAGCGCAGGCTCCGCGAGATGGCATTCCTCAATAAAGGTCTCTCGATCGACCTCGTTGACAAAAGGACGAGCCCGCAGACCAAGGACCACTTCTGCTTCGAGGGCGGCATCAAGGAATTCGTCGAATACCTCAACCACAACAAAGACGCCATCAACCCGACCATCTTCTATTATGAGACAGAGAAGAAGGGCTACTCGGTAGAGGTGGCGCTGCAATACACCGACAGGTACAGCGAGAACATCCTCAGCTTCGCCAACAATATCCACACCAATGAGGGCGGATTCCACGAAGTAGGATTCAAGTCCGCGCTCACAAGGACCATCAACGACTACGCGAAGCGCAACAAGTTCATCAAGGAGAACGAGGACGCTCTGCTGGGCGATGACGTAAGAGAAGGTCTGACGGCTGTCGTCTCGGTCAAGCTGACCAACCCTCAGTTTGAGGGCCAGACGAAGGCCAAGCTCGGCAACGCAGAGGTAAAGGGCTTCGTTGAGACCAACACAACAGAGCAGCTGACATACTTCCTTGAGGAGAACCCAAAGCAGGCGAGAGTCATCATCGACAAGTGCCTCAAGGCCCAGCGCGCCAGAGAGGCCGCGAGAAAGGCCAGAGAGATCACCCGTAAGACCTCGGTGCTCGAGACCACATCGCTCCCGGGCAAGCTGGCGGACTGCTCCGAGAAGGATCCGGCGCTCAGCGAGATCTTCCTGGTAGAGGGTGACTCCGCGGGCGGCTCCGCAAAGCAGGGGCGCGACAGAAAGCGCCAGGCTGTGCTGCCGCTTAGAGGTAAGATCCTCAACGTTGAGAAGGCAAGGCTCGACAGAGTGCTCAGCAGCGAGGAGATCAAGAACATGATCACCGCTTTTGGCTGCAATGTCGGGAAGGACTTCGACATCGATAAGCTGCGCTACCACAAGATCATCATCATGACCGATGCTGACGTCGACGGAGCGCATATCAGGACACTGCTTCTGACATTCTTCTTCAGATACATGACGCCGCTGGTAGAAGGCGGTTATGTATACGCGGCTCAGCCTCCGCTCTTCAGAGTCAAGCAGGGCAAGCAGGTATGGTACACATACTCTGACGCCGAGCAGGACAAGCTGCTGGCGGAGCTCAAGGGCAAGGGAAGCAGCAACAAGATCGAGATCCAGCGCTACAAGGGTCTCGGCGAGATGGATTTCAACCAGCTGTGGGAGACCACCATGGACTACGACCACCGCACGTTGGTGCGCATAACCGTAGAGGACGCGCAGGCGGCCGACGAGATCTTCACGACCCTGATGGGCGACAAGGTCCCGCCAAGAAAGCAGTTCATCGAAGAGAACGCAAGATACGTAAAGAACTTAGATATATAGTAAGGAGAGAAGATGGCAAATCTACTCGACAACAGCAACATAATCGAGCACGAAATATATGACGAGATGAAAAACTCGTACATCGACTACGCGATGAGCGTAATCGTAGGACGTGCTCTTCCGGACGTGCGCGACGGACTCAAGCCGGTACACAGGCGTATCCTGTACGGCATGCACTCCCTCGGCATCACGCCGGACAAACCGCATAAGAAGTCGGCGCGTATCGTCGGCGAGGTAATGGGTAAATACCACCCGCACGGAGACTCCTCCATCTACGACGCAATGGTCAAGATGGCTCAGGATTTCTCCACGAGATATCCGCTCGTTGACGGCCACGGAAACTTCGGCTCGGTCGACGGCGACGGAGCTGCGGCTTCCAGATATACTGAGGCGAGGATGTCACCGTTCTCGCTGCAGATGGTCAGAGACATCGAAAAGGATACCGTCGATTTCATGGACAACTACGACGGCGAAGAACAGGAACCTGAAGTACTCCCATCAAGAGTACCTAACCTGCTTATCAACGGATCCAACGGTATCGCGGTTGGCATGGCCACGTCGATCCCGCCTCACAACCTCGGCGAGACAATCGACGCCTGCGTCAAGCTGATCGACGAGCCGGAAGCGTCGATCGAGACGCTGGCCCGCATCATCAAGGGACCGGACTTCCCGACCGGAGCCATAATCCTCGGTAAGCACGCAGCCCGCGAGGCCTACATGACAGGCCAGGGCAAGGTCAACGTCAGATCCGTCTGCGAGATCGAAGAGGACAAGAAGGGACGCATGCGCATCATCGTCAGCGAGATCCCGTTCCAGGTCAACAAGGCCAGACTCATTGAGTCGATGGCCGACCTCGTAAAAGAGAAGAAGGTAGAGGGGATTTCCGCGATCCGCGACGAGTCGAACCGCGAGGGCACGCGCATCGTCATAGAGCTCAAGAAAGATACAAACCCGAACGTCATCCTCAACAGGCTCTACAAGCACACCGCCCTTCAGACATCGTTCAGCATGATAATGCTGGCGCTGGTGGACGGCGAGCCTAAGATCCTCAACCTGAAGCAGATACTCGAGGAGTACCTGAAGCATCAGAAGATAGTCGTCACAAGAAGGACGCGCTTCGACCTCGCAAAAGCTGAGGCCAGAGCCCACATCTTGGAAGGCTTGATCATCGCTCTGGACAACATCGATGAAGTCATCGCGACCATCCGCTCGGCATACAACGACGCCAAGGAAAAGCTGATGATAAGATTCGGCCTTTCCGAGATACAGGCTCAGGCCATTCTCGACATGAGGCTTGCCAAGCTGCAGGGACTCGAGCGTGAGAAGATCCAGGCGGAGTACAACGAGCTTCTGAAGAAGATCGCGTACTACAAGAGCCTGCTGGCTGACGAGCACAAGCTGATGGGAGTCATCAAGGACGAGCTTCTGGAGATCAAGGACAAGTGGGGCGATCCGCGCCGCACCAAGATCGTAGCTGACGAGGGCGAGCTTGATGAAGAGGCTCTGATAGATGAAGAGGATGTTGCCATCACACTGACACACCTCGGATACGTCAAGAGAGTACCGGCCGATACATACAAGGCACAGCGCCGCGGAGGCAAGGGCATAGTCGGACTTACGACTAGAGAGAGCGACTTCGTCCGCGACCTTATAATTACCAGCACGCACGACTACCTGATGTTCTTCACCGACATGGGCCGCGTATATAAGATCAAGGCTTACGAGATTCCGGAAGCAAGCAGGACAGCCAAGGGCACACCTGTTATCAACTTCCTCAACCTAAACAGCACTGAACGCGTAACGGCCATGATCCCTGTCAGGGAGTTCAAGCCAAACGAGTGCCTCGTGATGGTAACCAAGCAGGGAACCA
>JBGUME010000074.1:0-8277 GCA_045116695.1 Anaerovoracaceae bacterium
CGGCAGGTAATAGCCGCCCTGATCCATGTACGGATAGATGACTCCGCCCCATACTGTCTCGTCTGTACCGATCGTCTTAGCTCTGAGAGCCGGATCTCCGCCGATGTTGAGGTCTCTGTTAAAGAATCCTGTGATCTGATACAGGCATGCGCTTACGATTCCTCTGAAGTGCCATGCGGATGCGGCGAGTGTTTCGCCTCTCATACCTTCAAGGCATCTGTCGAACCAGTGCATTACTGTCAGGTAAGTCTGGCCCATCCATCTGTATCTCCAGGTACCCTTGAGGAACTGAACGAGTCCCTTAGGGCCGCCGCCGTAAACCATGATGTCGCGAACGATCATTCCGTAGTTGTACAGCCAAATGTTGTTGAAGTAGTACATGGTATCCTTGAAACCACGCCACTCTCTGTGCTTATAAAGACCTGTCTTAGGTATATACAGGTCGCCAAGACGTCTTTCACCGTGAGGCTTGCCATACCAGAAGTCCCTTGCAGCCTTCTTGACGTCGAGGTCTTTGAGTTTGCTTAAATCAGGTTTCTTCATGTCTTAGCCCTCCTGGATCTTCTTGAGCTCTACGCTCTCAACGAAAGCCTGGAATCTTGTTCTGAGCTGTCCGGACGCCGTGTTGATGTACTCCTTCTCGATGGAGCATACCGGGTATCCGAAGTCTCTAGGCAGAACGATCGTATCGATCATTCTCTCAAAGCTCCAGTATTCGCAGAACTTGTTGGATTCCACGATGATACCGTCAGCCTTATATTCCTTAGCGTAATCTGCGAGAACCTTCTTGCGGTGTCTCATCTCCTGCTGCTCCATGAATCTAGCGCACTGGCTTGTCAGCAGATAGTGTCTGGCGACAGCTGTCAGAGGATCTTCGCCCTCCTTGATGTCGATGTGCTGTCTTGCCTCGAGCGAGCCATAGCAGTGTCTGTCGGCTACTACGAGAGCTCCGCAGCCTTCGATCAGCTTGATGAAGTCAGGATCGTCGTTCTCGGAACCTGCGAGCAGGACCTTGATCTTGAAGTTTGGCTTGTCGTCAGGCTCTCTTGTCTTGAGCTCTTCAAGTGTCTCTCTGAGCTTGTCGACGATGAGATACTTAGGGCAGACCATCGATACCAGTGTGATGACGCTGAACTCATAACCTGTGATGGTCGGGTTGTCGAGCTTGCGGTAATCTCCGATAGCTCTGACAATGTCGTTCACCTCGTTGTTGATCTTGATCGCCTTCAGGATGGCCTCGTCAGATGTGTCCACACCGAACTCGTCCTTAAGGAAATCGAGTACGTGGATCTTCAGCTGCTTCCTGTAGTGATCGATGCTGTTGGCATTCTTCTTGAACGGAACGTCCGTGAAGGATGTCTTGAACGTCGCGTTATTGATAACGTCGTCCATGTACTCAAGATGCTCCTGGAATCTGCAAGTGACCGTGCAGGTCTCTGTGGCGAGCTGGGCGTCGATGAAGTTGAATCCGCCCTCCAGAGCTCTCTCGAGGAGTGATCTGCCATAGTGGCATGTACGGCCGGACATGTAGTATGAAGCCATGTCAGGCGATGTGCACTTAGGCGCTCTCAGTCTGACCGAGAAGCAGCCAGGCAGATCGAGGAGGACTTCAGGCATGAAGTAGCATGTGTATCCGAGACACAGATTGCCGTCTTCTTTGCCTTTGCGCACGAGCTCGTTGTTGGCTTCCTGCAGCAGGTCCTCAAAGTAGATCAGATGCTTTAAGTCACGCATTATGTGTCACCTTACCTCTCCCTCTCTTTAAAAAACTCTCGTAGAAAAAATGCCGCTCTCATGCCTTTCAGCACGCGTAAAAACGAGGAACTCACACGGAGCATCCAGTTTTCCTACAATAATATTACTGACTTTATTTTAAGGCTTTCGTTATATTTGTGTCAACGAAGACAGGGGCTGGAAACTGTCTATTCTGATTTAGTTTTTGTATTTTTTTGGTACATGATATCCGCTTTTTTTATATCCCCTACATAGGGTTGTAAATAATGCAAAAAACCACAATATTTGATAAAATTACCGCGTAAGAAACGAGCAAAAGGAGGCATAAAATGTGCACAGATAACGCTAACAAAAACGCGGCTTCGGATCACGCCAACGAACCGCACGAACACGACCACACTCATACTCATGAGCACGAGCATTGCGGCCATCACCACATGCATACACATGCTGACGGCACCACGCATTCGCATGGTCACACGCATACTCACGCGGCAGCTTCTTCTCCTGAAGAAGCCCTTGCTCTTCTGAAGTACATGCTCGACCACAACCGTCATCACGCTGAAGAGCTGCACGATCTGGCGCACTCGTTCGACGAGGTGACCGCGGATCTCATCCACGACGCGGTCGACAAGCTGGGTGAAAGCAACGACCTGCTTGAGCAGGCCCTGTCACTCATCGCAAATCAGAGTGAATAAAGACTCATGCGCAACCGGATAGCGCCTCTGGAGCAGATAAACTGCTTCTTCGGAAGCGTCAGGTGCTTTTCCAACGCAATCCAAAACGGCAGCGGATATCCGCTGCCGTATTTTGTTAATTTTCCTTTTTGTGATTTATTCTGTTGAAAATTGCCGCGCTTTCGCGGGCCGCTTCCCTTATCGTTCCGCGCCTTACGACTTATACCGTTTTTACTGGATGCCATTGATCAGGCTGTTCAGATCATCAGCCGGCAGACCATAGTCCTCATCACCGCCCAGGCCCTGAACCGTGATCGAGTAATCCATGTCGTCCACGCTCCAGATCGTCTTTGTCGCTTCGCCTTCACGGTTTCCAAAGCACTTCACCTCGAGCCCCTTGATGTTCTGCGTCCAGTCATACTTGTACTCGCCGTAATCTCCGGAAATGTCTCCCTGCGCCATCTCGCCCGACTTGTCTCCCTTACGGATGGTCATTGAAACTGCAGGGAATTCGATCCTTGCTTCGGCGATACCTTTCATGCATCTGTACTGATCTACATTCACCTCTCCAAGGCTGATCACAGCCTCTCCGTCAGGTACCATAAAGAGATCAAGCCCGGCGCCTTCAGCGGCAGCTTCTGCCGAGTCGACGTCACTCCACGGGTTAGCCATGCCGACCTCACCGCTTTCAGGATTTGCTCCTGCGTACTCAAATACCATGTCCTCTGCGATGCTCTCCTGATCATCCTGCCATGTGAGAGTCAGAGGATCGCCTTCCTTGAAGAACATGAAGCCGTGTCCGCCCGTGTAGACTTCTTCCTGAGATTCAAGCTCTCCGTCATCTTTATACTTGTAGTTTGTCCTGACGCAGTCGTGGTACTCGAACTGCAGTGTCTCAGGATCGAAAGTTCCGCTCATCATCCAGCTGCTGTTTTCCCAGGCGCTGCTGCTCCAGGTGACGATAGCGCTCGCGCCCTCTTCACCATCAGCGGAAATAAATACATTGGCCCTTTCGCACACATAGTATCCAACAAAGTTCATGATCGGATTCTGTCCGGCGTCAGGCTCAGCCTTCTTTCCGCAGGACGAAAGACCCATTGCGAATGTCATGACAAGCGCCATCATAAGCGCCAGTATTCTTGCGTTCTTTTTCATCTATATTTCCCTCCCTAACTATTACAGCCCTGTATTGTCGCAGCCCTGCTGTAATGCTCAGCTGTGACCGGCTGCCACAATGCTCAACTGCGGTCAATCACTTTATCAACTGCGATCTCCCATGATCAGCCGATCAAATGAATATCTCCTATGAAAGGAAGCGGTTCTGTGCTTCCGGTTGCCGCTCTGTAAATACCCATGATCCAGAACACCAGCACCGCCACTGAGACTATGCTTGCTGCCAGGTTTCCTACAAGAGGTATTACCCCAAGCACTCCTCCCAGCACACTTATGATATTGAGCACCAGAGCCTGATTCAGATGATGCGCAACATACCTGTCAGACCTGTCACCTATGCAGATCGCGATGATGAATCCGATCCATGTTATATACGCCGCAATGGCCGCGGTTTTATTCTTACTGTCCATTCTCATTCCTCCTCTAGTCTTGGTTTCGTACGCAAAAATTATAGCCCAAACCGGCAATAAAAAAGTGTTTCATTGATGAATATTCACAAATCAAAAGAGCGCTTGTCTCCGCATAGCCAGCATCCGAACAAACCCTTTGATAGCTGCTGTTGTTCGTAATGAAAGGTAAATTATTACGTACAAATCGGTGCCAGGGCGTCTGGTGTACGTAAAGATGAGCAAATCATTATGAACATAGGAGGGTAATTGCCTTGAATGTACATAATACAAGTGGTCCGGTCTGCTCCGAGAGCCCCAGCGCTGGCCGGCGGGGACTACTGAGCCCGCCCGGGCAGCTGCAGAGCGGGGCGATCGGCTAAGCAGACCCGGTGAGCCCACAGGAGGGCGAACCGAACAGGGTGTTTATATGGCTCTTTGCGTTACGTTTCGTAATGACCTATGCGTACCGATATAAGACGGGTGTGATTTCCCGGCTAAAAACAGCTCATTCACACCATAATTTGAAAAAAGGGTGTGAAATCTCTGATAGCCTCTCAGGTTTCACACCTTTTCTTTCATTTTAGGGCTTTTTTCGGTTCAAAAATGGAAAAATGGTGTGAATTCCTTGAACACATCTTGGAATTCACACCATTTTGTTTGAAAGTTGTTTTTCCGACCGGTCTTGAAAAAATGTGGCCGGACCTGAATTGCAGGTTCTTGATATTCAAAATGACACGAATGGTAGAACCTTATGACCTAATCGCTCTTGAACTTGAGTCCTAGATGATTGGGATCTTTATCTTGAGGTCGGAAGTTGGATATGCCGAGCAGGCGTGGAACCAGCCAAGCTCCTTATCCATGGCGCGGCGTCCGTCATTCAGAGGCGACACGAAGATGTCGCCTGACAGAAGCTGTGTCCTGCAGAATCCGCACTCGCCGCCTCTGCAGTGAGTGTCGATAGGAATTGCCGATCTTTCAAGGGCAACTGCTACAGGCTCGTCCGCCGCGGCGTCGATGACATCCTCGTGAATGCCGCGCACTACTGTCATCTTGTATGTCTTGCCGACCTGATCCATAGGGAATCCCGGGATCAGCTTGACTGCAGGCTGAGCTGTGGCGTCGTGTCTGAATCTCTTGAGGGGCACACCCATCTCCTTCATGATCTTGTCGACCAGGAAGAACATCACCGGAGGTCCGCAGAAGAAGAACGACGGACCATGTCCAGGGTCTGTATCTTTTGTAAAGCCGGCGTACTTTGTCGCATATTTTCTGATGATCTCTTCTGTTACGAAGCCCTTTTCACCGTCCCAGTCCTCATCATCGCTCATGACGTGTACCACGTGGATCTTGTCGGGAGCCGCTTTGCGTGCAGCTTCCAACTCTTCGCCGCAGACGATGTCTGTGTGCTTCACGGATCCGTAGATGATGGTAAGGTCTATATCCAGTTTCCCGTGAGCGATCTCCTTGGCCATCGAAGCGAACGGGGTAATACCCGATCCGCCGGCAATGCCGACAATGTGATCGGAGTCGCGTAGAGGCTCATATAGGAACTGTCCGAAAGGCAGCGCCGCAGTGATCTCGGTGCCGATCTTTACGTTCTCCTGGAACCAGTCAGGGACCAGGTAATGTACATTATGTCTGATCGTTACCTCAAAGTAAGGCTCTGCAAGCCTTGCTTCGTAAGGCGCCGATGAGATGGAGTACGCGCGTGTCAGAACGCTGTCGCCGACTGTCAGATAGAAGTTGACGTACTGGCCGCTCTGGAATACAGGAACGTGGCCGTTCACAGGCGAGAACCTGTAAGTCGTCGCTGTAGGCGAAGCTTCGCGTATCTCAGTTACCGTGAACTGCTGCTTGCCCGGGTGGAGCAGGTCTGCAAGCTCGCGGATAGGGTCTTTAGGATCAGGAACAGGCGATCCTTTTGCGATCAGTTCCTGACGCATCTTGGTGACGCGGGAGGCGCCGCCGACATCTTTCAAAAATCCTTTTACTTTCATGTGGCTGCCTCCTTCCTATGCCTTCTTGCTGCCTTCTGAGGCAGCCTTCTTAGCAACATCATCAATAACCGCTTTGGCGGCGGCGCGGCCGTTCGTGACGGCCGGACCCATGCCGTTACCGCTGATGGCATGGGCTCCCGCGAACTCGAGTCCGTCGATAAAGTGATCGGCCTCTTTCATCTGGAGCCTTGCTACAGCATGGTCGTCAATGCTGTGTGAATAACCGTAAATGCTTCCCTTCCATGCGCCTACATAGTGGGCGATCGTGACAGGCGTCGATACTTCGATCTCAACGATGTGATCGCGGATGTTGATACCGCTGACCCTCTCGTATTCGGTGATCATGTCCATCGCCATCTTGCGCTTGAAGTCGTAGTAATCCTCCTCCTTGAGGTCGAGGAATCCCTGTACAAGCGGCAGGTTGGTGATCGAGAACTGGCACATGCCCTTTGGAGTAGCTCCCGGATTTGCCAGGTCGAGGCAGATAGATGTCAGATACTTGTACGGTCCCAGAGTCTTGCCCTGCTCCCAGATCTTGTCGGTATCCATCGTCTCGCCCGCCGAGAAGATGTTGTAATCATTGATGCCGAGGTTCTCCGGCGTGTCATCCAGCACCATCATTACCGATGCCGTTGTGACAGACAGCCTGCGTCCGTTTACCATCTTGATAGCGCCCTCAGGCACCTCGGACAGCGGCTCTATCATCTGCGTATAAACCTTGTTAGGGTACGCAGCGGAAATGACATAATCGCAGTTGATCGTATCGCCGCGCTTTGTGCGCACGCCCGTTACCTTGCCGTCCTTTACCAGGATCTTCTCAACTTCCTGGCAGAACTCGATCTGAGCGCCGTTCTCCTCGGCCTTGGCCTGGAGCTTCATGCTCATCTCGTGCGAGTACTTCTTAGGCACATAGCTGCCGCCGCGGAAGTAGTCCGCCATCAGGAAAGCGTAGATGGTGAAAGGCAGGGTGCTCATCGGGTTGCCGACGTAGATCCAGTACGGAGTCAGGATGTCGACTATCTCCTGCGGGAATCCGAATGTGTCGATGACCTCAGTCGCTGTGTAGCCCGCGGTCTTTACGAAGTCAGGATGCTTCATCAGCATGGCCGGCTTGCTCATCGGTGTCACCGAAAGGGTGTTCATCGAGTCGTAGACCCTGTTGCAGAGCTGCATGAGCTCCAGCACCTTAGGTCCCCAGCCCGGATACTGCGCGTCGATCTCATTGGCCATTCTCTCAAAGCCCGAATGCAGAGTGATGTCGATGCCTTTATTAGGCTCGACGAATCTGTAGGCTTCAGGGACCTTCAGCCAGTCGATGTCGACACCGCACTCATCAAAGAAGACTCCGACCTTGAGTCTGTCCTCTTTGGAGCCAATGCTCATCATCTCGTGGAGAGTAGCTTCGATCTCAATGCCGTTGCGGACATAGCTGGTGGCCAGGCCGCCCGGGAGATTGTGCTTCTCCAGGATGAGGATGTCGTTGATCCCTTTCTGCTGAAGCTGCAGCGCGGCCGAGAGGCCTGCGAGAGCTCCGCCTATGATCACGACATCATAGTGATCTTTGTAAAATTTCATATGATCTCCTTAAAAAGGGGCAGATACAAGGACTTCAGTCTTGTATCCGCCCTTCATGCAATTGTTTTTTAGAAGAATCTGTCTACGAGCTCGCGGCTATACTCTGCAGTCTCATCCATGTCACCGAAGGACATGACTTCGCCTGCATAGTAAGTGTCGTACTTGCCCTGCATCGCTTCGACCTTGTCATACCAGCCGGCAGCATAGTCGTCGCTGAATACATGTGGGAAGTAGTAGACGGACCACTCGTTGATGACTTCCTTAGCAGGGTTGTGCATCGTCTTGAGGTCGTCCTGAACCTGCTGTCTTACCTTCTCGTAAGGGATCTCAGCTGTGTCCTTGTGCTTACGCAGAGCATAAGTCGTGATGACCTGATCGATCTCGTCTCTCCATCTTCTGTAGTAAACCATCAGATGTCCGAGTCTTTCCTTTACCATGTTGTCGAATACATAGTAGCTGATCTCAGGGTGGTCCTTAGGCTCTGTGAGAACTGCCTGTACATCGTATCTCTCGTAATCGATCTTGCTGAAGAGTTCCTTCTCGTCATCTCTGGCGTCGAAGTAATCAACCATGCCGACCTGTCCGTCTGCTCTCTTGTTAGGGATGTAGAGCGGAGCTGTGACGATGATCTTGTCATACTCTTCAACCTTGCCGTTGACTGTTACATAAACCTTGCCGTCCTTACGCTCGACCTTGTCGATCTTGCTGTTGAGTCTTGCAGGGTTCTTGAGC
>JBGUME010000075.1:0-4411 GCA_045116695.1 Anaerovoracaceae bacterium
GGATCACGGCAGCTCCCATCACCGCGGAAGCTCCCCTGCGGGCGCTTTTCTTTTCATCGATATTATTCATAAGATAATACAGCAGCCACACCGCACCGCCTATGTCCGCTATATATAAAGCCCTGTATGTCGGCCTCTGCATGTAATATAACGCCAGATACAGCGCAAGAGACATGAGACCCGTTCCTATCACAAAAGGCCAGTGCCTAGGTCTCAGAGCCAGCAGCATCCACAGCGCCAGCGCGCACAGATAGATTATATGTATGCCGGTGAAAGACATCTCCCGCACCCCGTTATAGATCCTCCGCAGGCACTTCTTTACGCTTTTCACAAGTACCGTTGCCGTGCTGTCATCATTGCGCTTTATACTGTCGATGTTGCGGAGGTTCTCCATGCTGGCCGCGCCTTCGTAATCGAAAAACCAGTGGTCGATCAGATAGATGTCGTTCTCCGAGATCCCTATGGCGTCATAAGCGGCAACATTGTCCTCATAGTACTCATATGTCGGGAAGTCCACTATGTTGGATCTGTACAGGCTGTAGTCTTCGGCATATCTCAGCTGTTCAGTGCTGACGTTGATCCTGCACGAGTACTGATCGAGTTCGTAGGCCCCGAACACCAGCGCCACAAGCAGAACGTACAGCGCTATTCTCGGCATAGTGAAATATCCGTCCTCTTTCAGCCTGCTTCTGTTCTGGATGAGCCATACTATCCCGTAGATCCCCGCGAACCCGGCGGCGCCTAAAAGCGCGTCTACACGTATACACGCTCCCAGATATATCAGCATGACAGCCACTATGTATCCCGGCGCTTTTTTCTTATTTGTGACGCAGTCCACCAGCATAAGCATGCCCGCAGTCATCACGAGCGCAGCTGTCTTGGTGAACTGAATAGCGCTGTAGTGATCGAAGGCGAACAACGCCGTCATTGCAGCAGCTGCGATCCTGACCATGCGGTCATTGCCGGCGCTGAATATCGTATAAAGCACACAGGTGAACGACACAAAGGACACGGCTATGAGGAATATCACAAAGCAGTTGACTGATGGTATCAGCTTCTGGATCATGATCAGCGGCTTGCAAAGGAAATAATTTACAAAGCCTACGTACGGGTAACCGGCCGCGATCCTCGACGCTATGGCGTAGTCATCATTCGTTTCGTATGACATGCGGGTGAACGCCAGCATGGCAATGAGAATAACGATATTTATAACGATCGATTTTACAAGATTTTGTCTGCTATTTGCTTTCATGGCTTTCCGATAAAGTATTGCTAATGTTTTCTAAACCTAATAGAATTAAATCCCGAAGGAGGGTCATGCATGAAATATTCGATTATAATACCATGTTATAATTCTTCACATACGATCCGCCAGGTAGTAGATCTTACCTGCAAGGAAATGGATGCGCTGGGGAGGACTCCTTTTGAGATGATCCTTGTTGATGATTTCTCCCCTGACGACGGAGCCACTGCTGCCGAGCTTATCTCATTATCTGAAGACTACGACAACGTAGTGGCGATAGAGCTGGCCCGCAACGCCGGGCAGCACAATGCCATCATGGCAGGCCTCAACTATGCCGAGGGAGATATCATCATTCTCATGGACGATGACATGCAGACACACCCGTCGCAGCTGTCACCGCTTCTGGCCAAATTTGATGAGGGCTTCGATGTCGTATACGGTTATTACCCGGACAAGAAGCATTCCGCCTTCCGGAATTTCGGCTCCTGGGTAAACTATACAACAGTACGCATACTCATTGGCAAGCCGAAGGGTCTGCGGACCTCCAGCTTTTGCCTCATGCGCAAGTATGTCCGTGACAGCATCATCAGGTATCCGGCCCAGTATTCCCACATGCAGGGACTGGTACTCAGAACGGTATCGCCGTCCAAGATAGCCAGTGTACCTATACAGCATTTTGACAGGGCTTACGGTACCTCAAACTACTCACTAAAAAAGCTCATTTCTCTCTGGTCCAACATCGCCGGATTCTCAATAGTGCCTCTGCGCATATCGAGACGCTTCGGAGAATTCCTGTCGTTAGTCGGCATCCTCGGAATGATATGGCTCATCGTACGCAAAATAGTCAGGTCGACTCAGATCCTGGGCTGGACATCAACGATGATGGCGATCATCTTCTTCTCAGGAGTCATCCTGATCACACTGGGAATAGTGGGTGAATATGTGGGACGCATGTTCCTTACCATAAGCAACTATCCTCAGTTCGTAGTCCGGGAGATATACCGTGGAGGGCAGCCGGCGCAAACGGCCGCGGACGTCCGCCCGGATGAAGGCGGTGGTCCGGATATCCCGTGACCGCGGCGGGGCAAACAGTAAAATCCTCTGGCATGTAACGATGCCAGAGTTTTTTATTTGACTGAGATCAGTATCCCCTTCCTGATCCGCGATCTTGCTTCAGGATTTTATCATACGCCGCAAGCATTCTCAATTACCTAAGCAGCCTGAGGCTGTATTTATAATTGTTAATAAATGTTGACCATCTTTTTCACAATAATAGAATTAATTATGTCTATAAATCATTAAAATCAGGCAAACTCTCGAAAGTGGGTAGACTACAATGATCACAATAAAAGGTAAAAAGATCGCTGTAATGCTGCTGGCTATAGTCCTGCTGTTCAGCGGTATCATCATACTGGATACGCCTGCGGTCTCTGCCGCGTCCAGCGTAAGGATCGGTCAGGCGACCAGCGATGAGAACGGGAATATCCGCGGCGGTAAGGCCGGTGACCAGACAGGCAACGAGGTGGCCACCGCAAAATGGTCCTACAGCAGCAGAGACGGCAATTACAACAACTGGAAATATGTCATACGCGCAAAGGATCCCGGCATTGCCAGCAGGCTTGCGGACTGCATGAAGAAGGCCTGCGCCAACGACCATATCGGGTACGATCAGAGTTATCCTGACAGGTGCAGTGCGTATGATGAAGCAAAGGCAGTCAACTGGCAGATCGACAAGATCCAGAATGACTGCGAGACGACATGCGCTCAGATAGTATCAGTATGCGTCAATGCTGTGGGCATCAGTGTCGGCAGATATTGGGATTCCTCACAGGTGGTCGATGACCTGAGGGCAACAGGCAAATTTTCCATCCTCACTTCGTCGGAATTCACCGCAAGCTCAAGTCTGCTTGAGCCAGGAGATATCCTTGTCTCCCCAAGCGTACATACTGCTATGGTCATAGAGAGCCCGAATTCACCGGGATCGACATTTGGCGTATCCTTCATCTCATCTTTTAAAGCAGGCAAAGATTATCAGCTCACAGACAGCCTGTATGTCAGGACCGGCCCGGGAACCATTTTCCCTGCCAAGACTGTCTCACAGCTGACAACGGGCGCCAAGCCTTACGCATACACATGGGAAGGAAAGGCAAGGCTTAGGAAAGGCACGGTCGTAACATGCCTGAGATCACAAGGGGAATGGGTCTGTATCCCGAGCGGATGGATACGCGGAGTAAACTGGACCACCTCCCATCTTGAAGAGTACAAGGAGACTGCCGCCCAGAACGCTCTGTATGCGCAGGCGCGCGGAAGCTCATATACAGCTGCTGTCCCGGGCGAAACGATCGGTGATAAGCGCCTTAAGATAATAGTAGGCGAAAACTACTTCCTGGCAAAGGAACTTAACGTAAGGACAGGTCCGGGACTGGATTATTCGATCGTCAAAAGGACGAATCTTACGAAAGACGCAAAGAAGCACGCCGCAAAGAGTTCGGACGCAAGGTTAAGGAAAGGAACCGAAGTGACCTGTCTCGAGGTAAAAGGCAACTGGATGAGGATACCGAGCGGCTGGATATGCTGCAAGCCGGGAAACATCACACAGGATTGACCGCCAAAAACATTAAATATCAAAACACGGGGCTCGCATGAAGTGAACCCCTTTTGTTAGACAGAATCTGACGAAAGGGGTTTTGTTATGTCAAGAAAAAGAAAGTATTCAGATGAATTTAGGTTAAAGATAGTCGAAGAGTATCTATTTGGCCATTCTGGAGGGTTCACCATCCTTGCAGAGAAATATGGAGTGCCTAGGACGGCTATTAGAAGGTGGGTCCACTTGTATAAACAGCATGGTGTTTCTGGGTTGTCTATGCAATCGGGAACGTATGGTGGAGAATTCAAAGTTCATGTCGTAGAATATATGCATGCTAATGGATTATCTCTAACAGAAACAGCTAATTATTTCTGTATACCCAGTCACCCCACGGTGGCTAAATGGGAGCGCATATACTACGAAGAAGGACCCGATGCCCTTCTTGAAGAACGACGAGGACGAAAAAACATGGGAAAGAAGAAATCCTCCAAACTAAAGAAAAATGTCAATGAGAACGAAGACCTTCTGGCGGAAGTCCAGCGTCTTCGCATGGAGAATGAATACTTAAAAAAATTGAACGC
>JBGUME010000076.1:0-2489 GCA_045116695.1 Anaerovoracaceae bacterium
AGAAGCTTGCAGTGTCTGGCAGCTCTTCTGATGATCCTTTTGAGGATATATCCTCTGCCTTCATTGCTTGGAAGGATGCCGTCGCCGATCATGAATGTCATGGATCTGAGATGATCCGTGATGATCCTGACGCTGACGTCAACACTGTGATCGCCGGCCATGTATTCAACACCGGCCATATCGCAGACTGCGTCTCTGATGAACTTTACAGTATCTACGTCAAAGATCGAATCCACACCTTGGAGAATGCACGCCAGTCTCTCAAGACCCATTCCGGTATCGATGTTCGGATGCGCGAGTCTTGGATATGATCCGTCCTCCTGTCTGTCGAACTGTGTAAATACATGGTTCCAGAACTCAAGGTATCTGTCGCAGTCACAGCCCGGTTTGCAGTCAGGTTTTCCGCATCCCCACTCAGGGCCTCTGTCATAGTAGATCTCGGAACAAGGTCCGCAAGGGCCGAGCCCGATCTCCCAGAAGTTGTCGTCCTTTCCGAGGCGGACGATTTTCTCTTCCGGCATTCCGATCATATCCTTCCAGATCTCGTATGCCTCATCATCATTTTCATATATTGTAGCCCAGAGCTTTTCTTTAGGCATCTCGAGCCATTCCGTGCAGAATTCCCAGCCCCACTGCAGAGACTCTTTCTTGAAGTAATCTCCGAAGCTGAAGTTGCCGAGCATTTCAAAGAATGTGCCGTGACGTGCAGTCTTTCCGACATTCTCAATGTCATTGGTCCTGATACACTTCTGGCATGTAGTCATTCTCTTCTTAGGAGGTGTCTCAGTACCTGCAAAATATGGTTTGAGAGGAGCCATTCCGGAATTGATTATAAGAAGGCTCTTATCGTTACGAGGGATCAGTGATGAAGACGCACCGGGATAGTGGTCCTTGCTCACGAAGAAGTCCCTGAACATGTCTCTGATTTCATTTACACCGAGGTTTTTCATTGCTGTCTCCTTGTCCGCAAAATTCCCAATAATTATAGCACTTTCAGTTGAGAATTTCATCCATTGTTTGCTCTGATTCTTCAACAAATTCAATGGATTCAAGTGTTGCGAGGAAATCAGCTTTTATTTCGGCGAGGAACTCCTGTCTCAGAGCTTTCTGCTCCTCTTTCTCAAGGTCGGTAAGACCCGACTCTTTGGATTTATGCGCGAGTTCGTTTATCCTGTCGATTTTTTCTTTTTCCATGATACATTTACCCTTTCCGGTTCAGATAATACAGGCTAAATGCTAACATGAAACAGCTGCAGTTTCAATCAAACAATAAGTTCTTTAAGAAGCCGGGCGTTCACTTCCTGTGCAGCCATCAGCAGGAAGAGTTTGTTGGTCGGTCTCGGCATCAGCAGATCTGTCTTGAACTCGGCAGTTTTCAGGGCGTTCCTTATCCCGTGCTCTATAGTATCAGTGCCGGCCGCAGCATATTTTTTAGCTATCAAGGGGTATACTTCTTTTTCCAGGCAGATATCCATTCTCTTCAGATCTGTGATTATGCATATAGCGTCTTTCATGAAGGTGTATCCCTTGCACTTTACATTGATGTTATATTCATTCAGCACATTGTAGATCGTTTCCAGCAGCCGTATATATCTTTCATACATTATCTTCTCGTTATCAGCTGATGGATCGAAAGCAAAGAAATAATTGCCATAGTTCATAAATGCCCCCCTTTCAGCATATTATGTGGTCTTTTATCTTTTCGTATACCGCCTTTCCTATACCGTTGACCGACATAACATCTTCCTTGCTTTTGAAGGCATTTGAAGATCTGTACTCTATTATCCTCTCTGCGATAACATCACCAATACCGTTCAAAGTCTTGAGTTCGTCCAAAGTCGCAGTGTTGATATTGACCAGACCCTCAGCAGTGATACCGGGAGTTGCTGAAACTGCAGAAGTATCAGCCCCGCTGTTTTCTGAACTGCCCTTGACCGGGATGACTATCTTCTGACAATCCTCGACAAAAGATGCCCTGTTTACTGAATCCATGTCGGCGTCTTCTTTCAGTCCTCCGGCCATGTCTATCACCTCATACAGCCTTGTGTCTTTTGTAACCTGATAAACGCCGGGTTTCATTACAGCCCCTCCGATATCCACGAAAATGATCTGTGAGTCATCGTATACTTCTTCAGCATCTGTCTTCTCTGCCGTTTCCGTTGATTCTATCGTAATATCCGCTCTGGATGAGTCATGTATCCTCAATACAGCGGCAACGACCAGTATGAGCATGACACTCAGGATCTTTATGAGTTTTTTCCTGTCTTTCAGAATGCTTTCAAAAGAGTCTTTGATCTTTTCAATAACACTGTCCGTCATCGGTATACACCTCTTCAGTAAAGTGCTGTCAGTATAAGATTTTACAGCTTTCTGGGCAAACACCGGCCGCTTGTCAATGTTTGACCCAAACTTCGCATAAAAACGCCTTAAAGCAACAAAAAATGACCGCATGCGCGGTCATATGATTACGGCAGGTGTAAAAATTGCCG
>JBGUME010000077.1:0-2789 GCA_045116695.1 Anaerovoracaceae bacterium
TGAAGCTTGAAGCATTAAGGGGATTCAAGGATGCAGATGAATTGCAGATAAAATGTAGTGAAAAGCTCGAGTCCATCAAGGCCAAAATGTATGATGAAGCCTTGTCGTTAGCTGAAAAGCAGACAGAAGAGTCAATAACTGAGGCCCGGACAATAATGAACAGCCTCAAACCTTATCGGGATGCCGAAAAAAAGATCGAAGAGCTTAATGAATTACTGTCCAAAGAATTGATCTATGCATCTGCTGTATCAGCGTTATCCGACAGCGAAAGCAAACCGGCGGTATTAAAAACAGCAATGGAACAGTTTGCTTCAATTGCCGACTATAAAGATGCAGCTGAAAAAACTGAAGAATGTGAAAAGCAATATGAGACGTGCTGCAAGTATTACTATGTGAAGGCCCGGAAAGCAGAGTCGATACCGAAGATCATTTCTCAGCGTGAAGCCATCTCGCTCTATAGGGATATTCTGGACTATGATGATTCGAAAGAAAGAATCAGCACATGCCAGAAAAATATGGATTCAATTACGGAGATCCTTGGGCTTGAGCGAGAATTGCTTAATGAAAAAGACGCGATAGAAAATCCGGCAGCTAAGATAGGTAATAAGGAACGCAAATACAGAGAAACAAGAGTCAGGGAAAAGGCAAAGGCTCTCGATGAGAAAAAACAGCAATTCGCATCCGAAATCGGGGCAGATACGACGGAGGTCTCAACTGAAGGCTTTTCCGAAAAGGAACTTTCACAGATCTATGAGCCTATAGATCTGAAGACCAAAGAAGAATCTGTTTCGATCTCTGTGCAGTACAAAAAGAAGGGCAGAAGGAAATGGCTCATTATTGGCGCTATTCTGGCAGCGATCGCGATTGCGGCGATAGTAGTGGTGCCTGAATTGATGAAGCCTGATCTGATGGAGCACGGAGAAATGGTCAGGACAAACACTTACGGTATGGATTACGAGGTGCCTGAGGATTGGGAGCCGCAGTTTAACTCTGATTCATTGATGACCAGCCAGTATTTTACGCTTAAACAGAATGGTAAGATCGTTGCTTCAATTATTGTAGAGTATAAAGGCGATACAGACCTTGAAGGCGATGCCGGCTACGATGAGGATATTGTCGGACACTATGCATCGGTAAGGGCTATAAATGACATTCCTGATGCGGTTGGGTATTATGATATGGTCACGGCTGGAGAGTCTGTATTTGAGGCAACGATATACTATGTTGATGGAACTGTTAAAAACGGAGATGAGCTCTTGAGCTCAATTGTCGATACCTTTGATACAACAGCTTACACCAATCCAAGAACGCTGGAAAAAGTTGAAATCGATTACACCGGGGACACAACGGCGGGAACGGTGATAGATGATGATGCTTTCAGGATCAAAGTAACTGAGATATATAAAACCGGCGTCGGAACAGGTCATAAAATCCAGTATGGCTGGACGATCAAAGAACCGGTCACACTTGAGGCGGGCAAAACCTCAGAGCTTACAATTATAATTGACGGAAAAGAATACAAAACAAATATCAAGTGTTCAACCGAGCTCAAGGAAGAGGAAGAAGAAACAGATGACACGAATGAAACAGGTGATACAGATGATGCAGAGGAGAGTGGTAGCTCCAGCGGTGCGATAAGCGGAAGGCTTCTAAAACGCCCGTAAAAGTCTGTTGAAACCGTTCAGATGGCAATAATGGCAGGATGATAAAGCAGGCATGGAACTGATAAGGTCTTTGATGTACAAGCAAGGAACTTAAAGAATGCATAGTTAAGAAAATATGTTAGACGCAAAAGCTGCAAAACAAAGACTCATAAACGGCAACCTTAGATATCTTGATGCTCGCACAGGTGGCGGGGACATTTCTCCTGAGGTCCGCAGGGATACTGCGGAGAATGGCCAGCACCCGTATGCGATCATTATCACATGCTCGGATTCGAGAGTGATCCCGGAGAGTATTTTTTCAGCGGGCATCGGAGAGCTGTTCATTATCAGGGTCGCCGGCAATGTGCTGGATGACCATCAGCTGGGGAGCATCGAGTATGCAGCCGACCATCTCGGCACCAGGCTCATACTGGTTCTTGGGCATACAAGGTGCGGCGCTGTCGAAGCGGCGATCAAGGGGCACACCGGCGGTTTCATCGAGTCGATCCTTAAGGATATCGAGCTCGCCATCGGTGATGAGAAGGACGACTTCAAGGCGAGCTGCCTAAACGTGCAGCATGGAGTCGAGACGATCAGACATGAGCTGGAGATCCATCCGGTGCATGACCCGAAAGGACTGGAGGTAGCTGGTGCGATCTATCACATAGAGGACGGAAGGGTAGAGTTTATATGAAAAAGAGACGCTTAACATTCAATTCACCTGTAGTACTGACATTCGTCATCATCAGTTTTGGCGCGATGGTGGTCAACTACCTGACTGCCGGGCTCAGCAATCAGCTGCTTTTTGTGACCTATCATTCGTCGCTGGCTTCGCCGATGACGTATGTCAGGTTCTTTACGCATGTGCTGGGACATAACGGCTGGAGCCACTTCATTGGGAATATGATGTATCTGCTTTTGCTTGGCCCAATGCTTGAGGAGAAGTACGGATCGAGGGCTCTCATAGAGGTGATCCTGCTGACAGGCCTCGTGACAGGACTTGTAAACTGGTTCCTCTTTCCGGGCATTGCGCTTTGCGGCGCTTCCGGAGTCGTCTTCGCGTTCATCATGATGACATCGTTCACAAGCTTCAAAGAAGGCGAGATCCCTCTGACGGTCATACTTGTGGCCATCATATTCATAGGG
>JBGUME010000078.1:0-3243 GCA_045116695.1 Anaerovoracaceae bacterium
TTTGACATAAGAGAACTAGCCGCGTTCGATACGAAAGCGGCAGCATATATACTTGAAAAGGGCGAGTATATCGTTCTGGCAGGACCGGACAGCAGGGACGCGGAACCTGCTGCGGTACTTACCCTCGACAGCGATCTCATCGTCAGACGCTCCGCGAGACTGTTTGAAGGAGCCGACTTTGACGATCTGAGAAGCCCCGGCATAAGGGACTTTGAAACAGCGGGACTTCCGGTCACCGCTCTCGACCTTTCAGGCTGTGAGACACAGCTTCCGGGCAAGTGGGGAACTTCCGTCACAGATGACAGCATTCTGGATGGCTTTACCGCAGAGGAGCTGGCTTTCCTGAATGTAGGAAACTTTGATCCTGACAAGATCAGCATAAGCAGCGTGATAGGCGACTCGGCTCAAAGCGTAGTAGGCGCGGCGGGCGAATCGACCACACTGTTCAAGGACAGAGGCCTAGGCAGCATCATAATGTCCGACGGACCTGCCGGGGTCAGGATAGCGCGCAAGTACTTTGAGGACGCAAAGGGCAAGCATATAATCGGCTCTCCGATCCCTGAATCCATGACGGACATGCTTCCTAAACCACTCAGGGCAGTACTGATGAGAGAAGCCAAACCGGGCAGGGGCGCCCGTGTGATAGAGCAGTACTGCACTGCCATTCCTATCGCGACAGCCATTGCACAGAGCTGGAACACGGATTTCGCTGAGATCTGCGGCGACATAGTGGCAGGCGAAATGGACATATTTGGCATCGACCTCTGGCTGGCGCCGGCTCTGAACATACACAGAAACATCCTCTGCGGACGCAACTTCGAGTATTTCTCGGAAGATCCGCTTATCAGCGGCAGGTTTGCCGCGGCACTCACAAAGGGCGTACAGAAGCATCCGGGACGCGGAGTAACGATAAAACACTATGCCGCAAACAATCAGGAGACCAACCGCTACGCAAACAACAGCATAGTCAGCGAGAGGGCGCTCCGTGAGATATACCTCAAGGGGTTCGGCATATGCGTGCGTGAAGCGGATCCGATGTCGATAATGACTTCATACAATCTGCTCAATGGTGAGCACACTTCGGAAAGCAAGGCCCTGACGGAGATACTCAGGAGCGAGTACGGGTTCGACGGCCTCATAATGACCGACTGGGTGATCGGAGGCGACATGCTGCTGGCAAAGGGCTCAAAGTACGGCACGCCTGATGCCGCTAAGGTAGCGGCCGCGGGCTGCAGCCTGTTCATGCCGGGCGGCAAGAAGGACTACAGACAGATAATTGCAGGGCTGAAAGACGGCACAGTAACGGAACGTCAGATCAGAGAGAACGCGGGCTGGCTGCTCCGCGTAATGGAGAGGCTCGGAAAGGACATCAAACGCAAATGAAGGATACTGTAGTAAAAGCATTCAGGGAGATATACGGAAAGGCGGACGATATACGCACGTACTTTGCGCCGGGCAGAGTAAACCTCATAGGCGAGCATACCGACTATAACGGAGGTCATGTGTTTCCGTGCGCTCTTTCGTACGGCACATACGCCGCGGCGGCTAAGAGGAAAGATGACAAACTGCGTTTCCATTCCGTCAATTTCAGCGGAAGTAATGTGACAGAGAGCAGCATCGACGAGTTCTGGCCGCTTGAAGACAAGGGCTGGACCGCGTACCCGAAGGGCGTGATGTGGGCTTTCGACAAGCACGGTTTTGAGATGGACTGCGGACTTGACATCATCATAGGAGGAGACATACCTGCGGGTGCCGGTCTTTCTTCATCCGCGTCGCTGGAGGTCCTGACAGGCGTCATGCTTAGAGATATGTTTGGCTTCGACGTAAGCAATCAGCAGATAGCTCTGTTCGGACAGGAAGCGGAGAACCACTACTGCGGTCTCAACTGCGGCATCATGGATCAGTTCGCGTCCGCGATGGGAAAGAAGGATAACGCGATCTTCCTTGACACTGCTGATCTCAGCTTCAAATACGTGCCGTTCGTCCTTAAAGACGAGGTGCTCATCATCACCAACACAAACAAAAAGCATTCCCTTAAGGACAGCGCGTACAACGACAGAAGGAGAGAGTGCGGAGAGGCGCTTGAGGCCCTTCAGAGGGTCACCGGCGCAGAGGCTCTCTGCAAGCTGAGTCCTGAGGAGTTCGAGAAGCACAAGCATGTTATCGGAGATCCTGTGTGTCTCAGAAGAGCAAAGCACGCTGTATATGAGGACAGGAGGGCCGTGGACGGCGTGAGGGCGCTGGAGGCGGGAGACCTTGAGGAATTCGGAAGACTGATGAACGCCTCGCATGTATCACTGAGAGATGATTACGAGGTGTCCTGTAGGGAGCTCGATGTACTCGCTGAAACAGCCTGGGAGATCCCGGGAGTCCTCGGATCGAGGATGACGGGAGGCGGATTCGGAGGCTGCACCGTTTCCATCGTAAAAAAAGAAGCGGCAGATGGATTCTGCCGTATCATCGGTGAGACATATCGTGAAAAAGTGGGATACGACTGCACTTTCTATGTCGTATCTCCGGGAGGAGGTCCTGAGGTGTTCTAAAGGAACAGCTCAAGCACCAGCACCGTAATGCAGCCGAGGACGGCCACGGTGAAAAGCCCCTGACCGAACCAGGCGGCGGCTATGCAGACTATCAGCGCGGCGGCTCCCGCGAGAGGCGACTGAGTTGCCTCCACTATGGCAGGGAATGTCATGACCGCGAGAGTCACATACGGAACATAATAAAGAAACGACTGAAAGAACCGATTCTGTATCGGTTTTTTCATTATGAGCGAAGCAGCGACACGCATCAGCCAGGTAGCGAAGGCCATCACGAAGATGTACAGATACACATTAATCTGCATCCGCGGCACCTCCTTCCGGCTCCTCTGTCTTCCTTGGGAAGAGCAGAGCGAATACGGCGGAAATGACCACCGTGAGGAGTATCGTGCGGTTGCCCTGCGAGAGATCCGATATCACAGGAAGCTTCACCACGGCGTATGAGCAGGCAAAGCTTATTATCACCGCGCCCAGGACCGCCTTGTCCTTGCGGGCAGGCGGTATGATGACCGCGATGAACATGCCGAAGAGGGCGACGCTCAGCGCGCTGACTATCCTTGCCGGCAATATGTTGCCCATGGAGATGCCGCACGCGGTCCCGAGCGCCCAAAGAGGCACCGCGGCGATGAGAGCGCCGAATGTATAGTAAGGCGTAGGTACGCCCGGTCTTGCTATGGTTATGCCGAATATCTCATCGGTAATG
>JBGUME010000079.1:0-3461 GCA_045116695.1 Anaerovoracaceae bacterium
GCTTCTGCGGATCCAGATCAAAGCCGTTGACCTTGGTCCCGTTCTTGGAGCCCAGGTCTTTTATCATCCACTTGTCCTCATCACGCCTTATGAGCAGCGCGTGATTGTTTGAGACTATATTCAGCGGGATGTTTATGTCTGCCGAGCGCGATCGGCCTATGACGTTCTCCCAGTGTGTGATCGGGAAATTGCCGCCCCCTTCTACCATGTAGTAGCCCCAGATCTCCGGGGTCGCTCTGGTGGTAAGCAAAGACACGATAGAGATGAGAAGGATGTAAGCCGCGAGCACCACAAATATCCACCTTAAAACGGTGGTGATGTGTACCGCGAGCTCAGGATTCTCAGCGGAGAAATTCAGTAACTTCTCTAATACGGTCTCTATGGCTGTCTCCTCTTTTTGCGGTAATCCGCACATAGTTATCCAATCATAGTAATTATAGTCTCAAAAGGAACGCATTACTTAAACCTTAACAAAAACTAAAAGAGGTGCAGCTGCCTGATATGCTCCCTCTACGAGAGACAGTAAAAAAATAAAACTGTTACTCGTGAGAGGGAGCTTTTTATGGGAAGACGCAATGAAAAAGTACCAAAGCATATTAAACTGGAATATGCAAAAAGAATTGTAACCGGAGAATTATCAGCAAAGACGCTAGCACGACAACAAGGGCTTAACGAGACTCAAGTAAGATATTGGGTTGCACTTTACAAGGCTCAAGGTGAATCTGCATTTGTGGATACGGGAGAAAACAAAGTGTACTCCGCTGAATTGAGGTTGGCAGCAGTACAAGACTATCTTCACGGAGAAGGATCATACCTAACTGTTGCTGCAAAGTATGGTTTGAGCAAGGAGAATATACTTGCAACGTGGGTAAAGATGTATAATGACGGCAAAGATTTCTCGCGCAAGATGTCAGGAGGAAGCCGTATGAAGACATCAAGGAGCACTACTAAAGACGAGCGCGTTCAGATTGTAAAAGAATGCTTGGCAAATGACTGTAATTATGGTGAGACAGCCATCAAGCACTGTGTCAGTTACCAGCAAGTATATGGATGGGTCAGACGATACAAAGAGCTCGGTGAAGCAGGCCTGGAAGATCGCCGTGGCAAACGCAAAGCCGATCAGCAGCCTCGTAGTGAAGAGGAAAAACTTCGCATAGAGAATGAACAACTAAAGCATAAGCTTTATATGGCTGAAATGGAGCGTGACCTGTTAAAAAAAGTGAAGGAGCTGGAGAGAGAGGAACTCTTACGCAAGTGAGGCAATCGCATCTCTACAGCTCGATCAAATACTGTTCAGAGACTTACGACTATCCGGTCGAACCTTGTTGCAGAATACTACATGTCTCAAGGTCAGCCTATTACAAATGGTTGCACGGTGATGTCGGGGAAAGAGTCAGAGAGAACATGCTCATAGCCGAGAAGATGGAAGAGATCCATAAAAAAGATCCATCTAAAGGATACAGGAGGATAAATGATGACCTGTACCGTAAACATGGCATCAAGATCAACGACAAGCGAGCGCTCAGGATCTGCAGAGCAAGGGACATCAAATCGACGATCAAGTACAAGAATCTTGGCTGTACTCGTCAGGCAGACAATCCACAGTTCATCGCAGAGAACATCCTGAACAGAGAGTTCACGGCGGATAAGCCGAATGAGAAGTGGCTCACAGATGTTACTGAATTCAAATGGTACGATGAAAACAAGGACAAGCACAAAGTGTATCTCAGTGCGATCCTTGATCTCTATGACAGGAGGATAGTTTCATTTGTGGTCAGCGACAGGAATGACAATCCACTTGTTTTCGACACATTCGATCAGGCGATAGAAGCTAACCCTGGAGCGAATCCTCTGTTCCACAGCGACCGAGGCTTCCAGTATACCAGCAGGACATTTCATACAAAACTTGAGAAAGCGGGCATAATACAGAGTATGTCCAGAGTGGCCAAGTGCATTGACAATGGCCCCATGGAAGGATTTTGGGGAATACTCAAACGCGAGAGATATTACGGCAAGCGTTTTGAAAGTCGCGAAGAGCTCGTTGAAATGATTAGGTCATATATCTATTACTACAACTATGAAAGATACCAACGGCGCTTCGGTATCCTGACGCCGATTGAAAAGTACGAGTCGTATCTGATTGCAGCATAGACAAATACCAAAGCGCGCCCGGAGGGGGCGGGCGACATAGGGGTGGGTTTGAAGGCGCGCCGTTCGCTCTCACTTGAGCTCACGGGGTATGCCGACCGATCAGCCTCGCTCTATAGCTGCTTTGAGCGGCCATAGTTGCGGCCGCTGTCGCAGCGCGGGCTTCCCGGGGCATACCGCGCATGAAAAAACGACCAACAACAATTAGTTGCTGGTCGCCAAAATCTTTTGATTTTTTACTGTCTTCTTGACGGGTAGCAGTTCAGAAGGTAAACCTTGGATTTCACACCTTTTTTTCTTTTCCATGCCCATTTCACACCTTGTGAGAGTTAATTGGTGTGATTAAGAAGAGTTGTTCTTGTATTTCACACCCAAATCATAAAAAATGATGTGATTTTCAGATTTTACATTTGAGAATCACACCATTCCTTTTATTATTTGGTCTTTTTTCCATGTTTCAATTGAAAATGGTGTGAATCCCTTTTCATTCCAAAGATAATCACACCATGTGGATATCTACAGGTTTTTGGCTTTGTAGATCTGAGTATATGATCCGTCTTCATTGCAGATGACCATCTGTTCCATCTCATCGTGGGCAGGATCAAAGAGCGGCTCCGCTGCCCTGTACTTGACGCAGGTGCCGCAGCTGCTGCTGAGACTTCTCGGAACAGGCATGGTCCGCGCCTCAAGTCCCTTGGACTTGCAGAGGCGCTCAAACCTGATGGATCCGAAATGCATAAAAAAAGTAGCGATATAAGTATTCATAGGCGTATATTACCACAATTAAGAGCCCTGTCACCATACCTTTCGGACGGCATGGTGGCAGGGCTCTTTCAGTTGGATCCTTATCTGGAGATCTTCAGCAGATACTCTCCGCCTTTGTCCTCTACCTCAACTTTGTAACCCTGGCTCTGGGCATAACGTGTGACGTTTTCGAGAGGAGCCTTAGCGTCTACCATGACTTCATAGTAGTCTTCTTTGCTCTTCATTGCCTTCTGAGTCATGATCACAGGCATAGGGCAGGACAGTCCTCTTGCATCTACCATATTGCACCTCCGGATATACTACGCGGCTTCTTCAGCTGCGCCTGCCTTGACGTAAGTGTTAACTACGCCGATGCAGCAGACAACAACGATACCGATGATAACAGCGATCTTGCCTGCAGGAGTAGGACCTTCAGCGCTCGAAGCGAGTCCGAAGTTGTGGCAGAATGCCGCGCCTACCATGAGGCCGAGTACTGTTACTGCGCTGTCAGCATTGCCTTCGCCGGACATAACGAGCTGTCTGAGCGGGCATCCGCCGAGCAGTACGCA
>JBGUME010000080.1:0-4269 GCA_045116695.1 Anaerovoracaceae bacterium
GTCACGGCATACAATCTTGACGGAGGAGGATCATCCACGATGGTCTTCAACGGAACTGTGGTCAATGATCCGACTGGAGGCCGGGCAGGACATGGATCGGGAAGCGAAAGGAGCGTGAGTGACATTGTATACATCGGATACTGAATATAAGAATAGAACGGGATCCGCGGATCTGCTCAGGAGCGGGACTGCGTATCTGATCGCTTCGGCGCTGGTTGCCTCGGCAGGCTGGATGTATGAGCTGTTCAGCCACGGAGTATACTCGAATTACATGATATACGCTTTCATGGTGCCGCTCGTCTGCGGCGCGCTGCCGGATATCCTTGCAGCAACACGCGGCTGTCGCAGCAAAAAAAGAAGCGGCAGCTCCGCTTCCGGCCTCAGGCTCGCGGCTGTCGTGACCCTCACGGCAGGCAGCATGATAAAAGGGGTTCTTGATATCTTCGGAACCACCAACAGGCTCCTTGTGGTCTACCCAATCATCGGACTGGCGCTGGCCATAGCGGCTCTCATCGCATTTATATGGCAGAACAGAACCGTTAACGAAGAGCCCTCAGCATCAGCGCTGAGATGACGCCGACCAGGATGCCGGCGGCGATCCCGCTGAACATAAGAACAGGGAAATAGAAGAATATCCGCAGGTCCTCTATAAGGGCAGCCGCTACCAGCAGCTGTCCCAGGTTGTGGAGGACGCCCGCGGCCATGCTCACACCGGTCACTGAAAAGAGACCGGTTTTTTTGAGTCCTATCATTCCCGCAAGGCTCAGCACCGCTCCTGCCAGCGAGTAAAGCATGCCAAAGAGGCCGTTGAACAAAAGCCCCGCAAGCACCACCCTGATGACGCTGACAGCAGCCGCGTCCTTGGCCCCGAACTTATACAGAGCCACGACTGTGACGACGTTCGCTATGCCAAGTTTGATGCCGGGTATGCCCGGGTTATATGGTATAATTGCTTCGACATACGAAAAGATGAGAGCAAGCGCGGCCATGAGGCCTACTCTCGCTATGAAGGATGCGCTGAGACGCCCGGATGAAGAATTACGAGGTGACGGAGTCATAGCCGCCTCCTTTCGATTCTATCCGGACCACCAGCCTGTTTGGCAGGCATACTATGGTCTCGCCCGTCATTGAGATGGTGCCGTGCTTCACGCAGACCTGATTCTTGCAGGATGCCTCGGTGACCGACACCTTGCCACCGCTGATCGTCACGACATTGTAGTAGTCGTACTGCTCGGAAGCCGGCCTATCCGGATCCGGAGCCGGCGCATCGACCTTTCCCTGCTTTGGAGCAGGAACTATGACGACACGGTCTTCAGCCAGCGGGTAAGTGGCATAAAGACTGCCGCCCGATTCGATGATGACCTTAGCTCCATCGCCCGCGTCCATGCGTGACATGGAGAGAGCAGCCGAAGCGGCCAGTCCTACGGCGACCAGCACTATGAAGAGTATTATGTCTGCTTTACGGATGTACTGTTTCAGCATTCTACCTGCCAGTGAAGAGGAGTTTTTTCATTTAGTATGTATTTCGCAAAGAAAAACCCTCAAAAAACATACTCGTAATGATTGATAAGTGATTATCGTCCTGCAAAAGGCCATAAAGAGCAGTAAAATCGGTCAAATAACGCAATAAATCACAGAAACTATGAGCAAAAAACCCATAATTGATGATATCGCCGTTAAAAAGTATGCATTTTTCGCGAAAAAACCCTCAAAAAACATACTTTTTGAAAAAAGTCCTTTATCCAGAGCTCAGTGCTACAAGATGAGGGCCCTTTCTGCATTGCTTCTTTCTGTGTTCCTTATTATAACACAAACAGCATGCTCCAATATGAGCGGTTCCGGTGCGGAACCTGTCATGAAAGACGGCTATTACCTCGACACCATCTGCAGCGTAACGGTCTACCGCATGACCGGCGAGGACGGGACGGTGAAGGACGCTGCGGACATGAGTGAAGAAGCGGAAGCAGCGATCGACGAATCATTTGAGCTCTGCAAGGATCTCGAATCGAAGCTCAGCAGGACCAGAGAGGACTCGGATATCGGCCGCATCAACTCCGCGAAGGGTGAGTGGACAGAAGTGAGCGCCGAGACCGTAGAGCTTATACAAAAGGGAATGGAGTACTCGCACATATCGGACGGCGACTTTGACATAACGGTCGGCGGCATCACAAAGCAGTGGGACTTCCACGCCGAGGAGGGCGAGGCGAAACTCCCTGATGAAGAGGCTCTTGCCGAAGCCGTAAAACATATCAACTACAGAAACATTGCGATCGAGGGTAACAGGGTGAAACTGACAGACCCTGAGACAGAACTCGATCTCGGCGGGATAGCCAAGGGATACATAGGCGACCGTATGACGGAGCTCCTCGGGAGCAAGGGAGTCGTCTCGGCGGTCATCAACCTGGGCGGTAACGTCATATGCATAGGCGGCAAGACCGATGAGGACGACTTCGTGATAGGAGTCGAGGCGCCGTTCAGCGACCGCAGTGAGATAATAGGAAAGGTCAGTACGCGCGACAAGACGCTCGTCACATCGGGCATTTATGAACGCAGGATAGAGGTCGACGGAAAGACCTATCATCATATATTGGATACGAAGACCGGCTGGCCGGTGGAGACCGATCTTGACGCGGTGACGCTCATCGCTGATAAAGGACATTCGGCAGACATAGATGCGCTCAGCACCACATGTCTGATCAAAGGCTCGGCGGAGGGCATGGAGCTCATAGAGAATACGGATGGCGTAGAAGGAATATTCGTTTTTTCGAATGGATACGTACGGACGACTGACGGGGCTGCCTTCGAAGCTGCAAAATAGATACGGAACAGCTGACATATAAAAAACGGCTGACAAATACAGCAAAGGATAAGCAAAATGGTGAAAGTACTTGTAACGAATGATGACGGAATAGACGTACACGGTCTCACGATACTTGTGGAAGCTCTGGCGCAGCATGCCGACGTTTACGTCGTGGCGCCTAAGGAGCAGCAGAGCGGCAAGAGCCACAGCATCACCTTCATGCGCGAGGTGACTCCGGAAGAGCGCGACGTGAAGGGCGCTGTCGCCGCGTGGGTGCTTGACGGCACCCCGGCCGATTGCGTCATGTGGGCGATAGACTATCTGAAGGATGAGCTCGGCGTCACTCCAGACTACGTCATCAGCGGCATCAATCTGGGATACAATTCGGGCCTCGCAGCCTACTATTCGGGTACCATCGCAGGAGCCAGAGAGGGAGCCATCAACAACATAAGATCGATCGCTCTTTCGGCGGGCAGCCACAAGGCAAGCCACTTCGATTACATGCTGGGCATGCTTCCGCAGCTGATGGAGATGTCGGACAGGATCAGCCCAAGGACCATACTGAATGTGAACGCTCCCGATCTTCCGTCGTGGGACATAAAGGGTGTGCGTATTTGTGAGGCCGCGCCCCGGGGTTACGGAGTCAGATTCGGATTCCATAAGACTGAGAGCGGAAATTATCAGATGACCGGCGGCCCGGACTTTACAGATGACAAGATGCGCTACGATATCGACTGGAACGATGCGGGCTATGTGGCGATAACTCCGCTGCCGACGTCTCTTGCGGATCCGGTCGCTTTGATGCGTCTGAAAGGGCAGACCTCCCGAAACGAATGCCTTACAGTTATAGTGGGCGCCCAGCAGAAGATGCTCGGCCGGCTGAAGAAGGCGGACAGATTCGAAGAGCGCATCACCAAACTGACTCATGCCGTGAGCAGGATGGGTGTGCCTGTGCTTCTCACGGAAGAAGGAGGCCTCGGAGAGATGCTGCCTGAACTTGCGTCATACGCAGGCGAGGCTGAGAAGGTCGAGCACGTCCATCCGGATGCATGGACTTCCCCTGACATGGAGAAGGTCGTTTCGTCCGTCGACGTGGAGAGGGTCCTGATAGCAGGAGCGGCTTCAAACATCGAACTGCTGCAGACAGCGCTCGGATTCATCGATAGGGGCTATGAGGTGACAGTTATAGAGGACTGCTGTGCGGCTTCGAAGAAGAAAGACCATGCTGTTGCGATGAAAGATCTGGAGGAAGCGGGCTGCCGTATAAGCACGATGGAGACAGAGGTAATGCAGCTTGCGGCTTCTTGTTCTAAACAGGTGCTGGACTCCGTGAAAAACATTCTGTTTACTTGACATTGGGTGCCCGATGTTGTACTATTTCTGTGCTATGCGCTGATGTAGCTCAGTAGGTAGAGCACTTCCTTGGTAAGGAAGAGGTTTCGGCAGTTCGAGTCTGCTCATCAGCTCCA
>JBGUME010000081.1:0-7180 GCA_045116695.1 Anaerovoracaceae bacterium
AGAAGTTCCTTTCTTCTATGAAAGAGGGAAGCGAAGTTTATATCGAGGCATCTGCAGACGCGAACCATCTGGCAGAGCCTGAGATCAGACACATCTGCCTTTACAGCGATGAGAAAGCTCTGGCGTGTATCAAAGAACTCACTCCTATGGATGAAGCCATAGCGGCCGAAGCAGTCGCAAATAAGGGATTCAAGCTGTGCGGATGCGGACTCAAGCGTATAATCTATTCGCTTATATCCAAGTTCGATGCTGATCTCATGCCGTATTATGATGCCCAGATCGCAGAATACCTTATTGACGCCAACAGGCAGAAATATCCGCTGGACAAGCTTCTTCTCAGATATGCCGGCTACGCTGCCGATCCGTCAGAAACAGCTTTTTTGTCTGATGATGTGTCATACAGATCCCTTGGATCCGATCCGGAAGATCTGCTGCGCAGGGCGTATTATGCAGCCAAAGTAAGACCGGAGCAGCAGAAACTGCTTGAAGAGAACGGACTGAAAAAGCTGTTTGACGAATGCGAGATGCCG
The DNA here is from genome assembly GCA_045116695.1 of Anaerovoracaceae bacterium. Classification (GTDB taxonomy): domain Bacteria; phylum Bacillota; class Clostridia; order Peptostreptococcales; family Anaerovoracaceae; genus Crickella. The sequence goes on from JBGUME010000081.1 coordinate 531, forward strand.
TTGGTACTTACTCTGGCACGCATGGAGTTTGCCGGAATAAAATGCGATCCCGCCATACTGAAGGATACCGGAGTTGAGCTTAAACAGAGCATTGAAGAATTTGAACGGTCGATATATGCCGGAGCAGGCAAGGAGTTCAATATCAACTCGCCTAAACAGCTTGGAACTGTTCTGTTTGAGGATATGGGAATACCGTATCCTAAGAACGGAAAAAACAAGAGCGGCTCTTATTCGACCGCTGCTGACATACTCGACAAGCTGAAAGATGACAATAAGATAGTTGCCGATGTACTTGCCTACAGAAAGGTAGCAAAGCTGAACAGCACCTATGTTGAGGGACTGCTGCCGCTTATAGGAGAGGGGAGCAGGGTAAGACCTCACTTCATGCAGACTGTTGCCGCGACAGGCAGATTAAGCTGCACGGAACCGAATCTTCAGAACATTCCTATACGTGATGAATACGGCAGACTTATCCGCAAGGCATTCATCGCAGATGAGGGAGACATCTTCACGGGTTCGGATTACTCGCAGATAGAGCTGCGCATACTTGCTGCGCTTAGCGGTGATGAGTCGCTCATAGCCGACTTCAAGGCAGGCAAGGACATACACAGAGCAACAGCGTCAAGAGTATTTGAGATACCTGAAAATGAGGTGACCGCGCTTGACCGGACACGCGCAAAGGCTGTCAATTTTGGTGTCGTTTACGGTATGAGCGGTTTCGGTCTGGGCGAGAGTCTCAACATTTCCAGATCCGAAGGACAGAAATACATAAATGAGTATTTCGCCAAACACACAGCTGTCAAGGAGTATCTGGACGCGCAGGTGAAGGCAGGCGAAGAGAACCGCGAGGTCAGGACTTATTTCGGAAGGATACGCAAGATACCGGAATTCGCGTCGCGTAAATTCATGGAGCGCGAGCTTGCGAAGAGACTCGCGATGAATACGCCTATACAGGGCACAGCCGCGGATATAATCAAGATCGCGATGAATTCGGTATCGCAGGAACTCCGCAAAAGAGGACTCAGGTCCAGGCTCATACTGCAGATCCATGATGAACTCATTGTCGAAGGACCTGAAAGTGAAGCGGCAGAAGTAAAGGATATACTTGAGAAGTGCATGATGAGCGCGGCCGATCTCGCCGTGGAGCTCATATGCGATATACATACAGGCAGCACCTGGTACGATCTGAAATAGGAGAAAGAAATGGTCAACGTAGCTATAACAGGGGGAATAGGTTCGGGAAAAACAGAGGTGACGAATTACCTGATAAGCAAAGGCTTTACGGTGATTGACGCAGATAAGATGTCGCGCGAAATGACCGGACCCGGCGGTAAGGTGATCCCATATATCCGTGAGCATTTCGGAAACAGTTTCATACTTGCGGACGGCAGCCTTGACAGAGCGGCAATGAGAGATCTTGTTTTCAGAGATCCGGCAAAGAAGGAACTCCTTGAAGAAGGCACTACCAAAGTTGTTCTTGAGGATATAGAAAAGATCAGGAAAGAAAGGGCGGAAAGCGGAGACAAGGCGCTGTTCTTTGACATACCTCTTCTTTTTGAAACAGGTACGGATACAGATTATGACGCGGTACTAGTCGTAACCGCTGATTATGAGATCCGTAAGGCCAGAATAATGGCCAGAGACGGCATAGATCCGGCGATCATAGATCTTATAATGGATACTCAGGAAGACGAAGAAAGAAAGATGTCTATGGCGGATTTTATCATCTTCAACAACGGAACTATCGAGGAACTTCACGATGCTGTAGACCTTCTATTAAAAAAACTTGAATTTTAGTCTTGCAAAAGCATCGGAAGATGGCTATAATTCATAAGTGCCGTGTGGATGTGGCGGAATTGGTAGACGCGCATGGTTGAGGGCCATGTGGGTTAAACCGTGCTGGTTCGAGTCCAGTCATCCACACCATTTTTTTAGCCAAAATTCCAATATGCCGGCGTGGCGGAATTGGCAGACGCGCGGGATTCAAAATCCCGTGATAGTGATATCGTGTGGGTTCGACCCCCACCGCCGGCACCACCAAGTAATTCAAGCGAAACAATCAGGAGGAAAAAATGAACCCTAGCAGCCCTACATTCAGTTTAGTATTGATGGTACTGTTCATCGTCATGATCTATTTCATGATGATAAGACCGCAGAGAAAGAAAGAAAAAGCCGACCAGGAAATGAGAGAGTCCCTCAGAGTAGGTGATGAGATCATCACTATCGGCGGAATCATCGGCAAAGTTGAAAAGATAACCGAGAAGACTGTCATTATCTCGACAACAGCCGGAAAGAACAAGATCGAGTTCCTCAAGTCCGCTATCGCAAGCGTAAGTTCCAAGGATCCTGCCGGCGCAAAGGCCGCGGCCAAGGAAGAAGCAAAGGAAGCGGAAGAGGAGAAAAAAGCTCCTTCAAGAGACAAGAAGGTCACTCCTAAAAAGCTCGGAAAGAAATCCGACGACGCAGAGTAACAACATTACGTAAAAGAACTGAAATAAGTACATCCGGAAGCCCTCCGGATGTGCTTTTTTCATTGAAAAATAAAGCTCAAACGAGTACAATAGATTGAATAATTGTTAATTGTCGTATTTTGCGCTTTTTTGAAAGCAGCCGACAAATAAACGAAAGGTATTATGAAGTTATGAATCAAAAGAAAACAGCCAGAAGAAAAGTATTTGCGGTGCTTATCGTACTTTTACTGATCGCCTCGTGGACCATTTCGTTCACCGGTATCGGTGATAAGTTCGGTAACCTCGGTGAGCAGCTCAAATACGGTCTTGATATCAACGGAGGCGTGTATGTTCTCCTCGAGGCCGATTCACCTGAAACAGGCACAGAGCTCGCCGCTATCATGAATCAGACCAAGAGCGTACTTGAAAACCGTGTCAACGCCATGGGTATCAGCGAAGCTCAGGTCTCCATCGAAGGCACCAACCGTATCAGAGTAGAGATGCCGGGTGTAGAAAACGCGCAGGAAGCCATCGAGCAGATCGGCCGTACAGCCCAGCTGCAGTTCTTCCTTGCGGACGGCACGCTTGCTCTCACAGGTGAAGGGATCAGCGATTCCCAGATAGCTACAGACACTAATAACGGCGGCTATAAGATCACTATCGACTTCACAGCAGAAGGAAGCGATCTTTTTGCAGACGCGACTGAAAAGGCATACAGCGGGACAGTAGAGCCTACGATGACTGATGAAGAAGGGAATCTCGTAGACAGCACAGCCATCGTTATCTGCCTCGATGACGAAGTTATCTCCGCACCTCTCGTACACGAGAAGATCAACTCCCGTTCCTGCGAGATCACAAGACCGGGCGGATTCTCCGAGACAGAAGCTTCATCGCTTTCTGCTCTCATCAGGGGCGGTGCTCTGCCGGCTAACCTTACCGAGATCAATTCATCTGTACAGACAGCCACGATCGGAGCCAATGCTCTTAAGCTTTCGGTTAAGGCAGGTATCATCGGACTCGCTCTTGTAATGCTCATCATGGTCATAGCTTACGGAGCACTCGGTCTGATAGCAGACCTTGCTCTGCTGCTCTACGTACAGTTCGTGCTCTGGATCATGGTAGCCATTGGATCCGTACTGACACTGCCTGGGATCGCAGGTATCATCCTGTCGATAGGTATGGCAGTAGACTCCAATGTAATCATATTCACCCGCATACGTGAAGAGATCCAGAAGGGCAAGTCGATCAGAGTTGCTGTTGACATGGGTTACAGAGCGGCTCTCTCGACTGTAGTCGACGCGCAGACAACTACTCTCGTAGCAGCATTCGTGCTTTATATCTTCGGTACAACATCAGTTAAAGGCTTCGCTCTGACACTGATGATCGGTACTGTAATGTCTGTCGTAACTGCCGTTGTTATCACACAGCTTTTCGTGAATCTGCTTGCAGAGAGCGAAAAGTTCGGAACCAACAAGATGTTTGGTATGAAAGAGGACGGCAGCGCTCCGAGGATCAAACTCGCGGACTTCAATTTCAAGTTCATCGAGAACAGAAAGAAGTTCTATGCTCTCAGCCTTGCAGTCATTCTTATCGGCGCGGCATTTTTCGCATTCAAGGGATTCAACTATGGTATCGATTTCACAGGCGGTACGATGATGCAGCTTGAGATGGGCGAGAAGGTAGATATCGATGAGGTAAAGGAGACTATAGCTGAATACGATCTTGATCCTACCATCGTGTACGCAGGCGAGGGCAACACACAGATAGTCATTAGGACCATCAAAGACCTCAAATCAGATGACCGTATGCAGGTGATCGATACTCTTGCACAAAAGTACGGAATAACAGATGCTGACGTTCTCGCATCGGAAGAGTTCGGACCTACCGTCGGTAAGGACCTCAGAAATAACGCGGTCAAATCGATCCTGCTTGCAGCCCTCTGCATGCTCATATACGTAAGATTCAGATTCAAGAACTGGCAGTACGGTCTTGCGGCCGTAGCGGGACTCGCTCACGACGTGCTCGTAGCTCTCTCGTTCTACGCGATATTCCGCATCACGATCAACAACCCGTTCATCGCCGGTATCCTGACAGTTGTCGGATATTCTATCAACGATACGATCGTAGTATTCGACCGTATCAGGGAGAATTCGAAGTTCTTCAAGCGTAAACAGGCTGTAGAACTCATCGATACGAGCATCAACCAGACACTGTCGAGATCTCTCATGACATCTCTGACAACACTGCTGGTAATGATCCCTCTGTTCTTCATGGCGACATCTGAACTGAGATCGTTCCTGATCCCGCTGATGATAGGTGTCTTCACAGGTACATATTCATCGATATTCCTCTGCAGCCCGTTATTCTATGAGCTGACAAAGAAAGAGGGCATATCTAAGTACGAGGACAACAAGGCCAAGGCTGATAAGGCAAGAAAGAAATCGGCAAAGAGAAGAGACGACGAAGGAATCAGACTTTAGTTATAAACATTAGCATTCAGGAGAAAGTATGGCTGAACCTAAACAGATAGATCTGTCCACGGAAAAGTTCATACAGGATATGAGCGAGATCAATCCGAAATACGATGACTCGGTCATTATCAAAGCTTACGAGATTGCCCGCACTTTACATGACGGGCAATTTCGTAAAAGCGGAGAACCATATATTATTCATCCGGTAGCTGTAGCCAAGATACTGGCCGGGTTTGGTATGGATAATGAAACGATCATAGCCGGTCTCTTGCATGACGCTATCGAAGATACAAAGTACACCAGAGACCAGCTTGCTTCGGATTTTGATGAAAAGATAGCTGATCTGGTAGAAGGCGTAACCAAGCTGACCAACATCTCATATGACACTACCGAGACCGCGCAGGCAGAGAACTTCAGAAAGATGTTCCTGGCAATGTCAAAGGACATCAGAGTCCTGATAATCAAGCTTGCCGACAGACTTCACAACATGCGGACTCTCGAGTACATGACTCCTGAGAAGAGGGAGATAAAGTCAAAGGAGACCCTGGAGATATATGCTCCTCTCGCCGGAAGGCTCGGTATCTTCAACATAAAGTTCGAACTGGAGGATCTTTCACTCAAATACCTTCATCCTGATGAATATAAAAAACTCGTAGATGCTGTAGAGAAGAGAAAACCCGAGTATGAGAAAAACCTCAAAACTCTCACGGGTATCATCTCTGATGAGCTTAACGAAGCCGGCATCCAGCATGATGTAAAAGGCAGGGCAAAGCATCTGTACAGCATATACCGCAAGATGATAGTCCAGCAGAAAGAGATAGACGAGATCTTCGATATACTGGCTGCGAGAATACTCGTATCTACCGTAAAGGACTGCTATGCGGCTCTGGGACTGGTCCACAACAGGTGGAAGCCTATTCCCGGCCGTTTCAAGGACTATATAGCGATGCCTAAACCTAATATGTACCAGTCGATCCATACGACTGTACTCGGTGACAACGGAGAGCCGTTCGAAGTCCAGATAAGGACTTACGAGATGCACCGCATAGCCGAGTACGGTGTCGCTGCACACTGGAAATACAAGGAAGGCAAGGTCTCCGGTGATTCCGATGACAGCGAACAGAAACTGGCATGGCTCAGGCAGGCTCTTGAATGGCAGAAGGAAGCAGATGACTCTGTAGAGTTTCTTGAGACCGTCAAGGTCGACCTCTTCAACAATCAGGTATTCGTATTCACGCCGGGCGGAGACGTGATGGAACTTCCTGCGGAAAGTACTCCTCTTGACTTCGCTTTCAAGATCCACACAGACGTGGGCATCAGGTGTGTAGGCGCCAAGGTCAACGGTAAGATGGTCACGATCGACCATCAGCTCCAGAACGGAGATATAGTTGAGATCATCACCAACTCCAACTCATCAGGTCCAAGTGATGAATGGCTCAAGAAGTGCAAGACATCCGGCGCAAAGAATAAGATCAGAAACTGGCTGCGCAAGGCCGACAAGGACAACGATGTAACGAAGGGCCGCAGCAATATCAACAGTTACATCAAAAAGAAGGGCTACGATCCCGCTCTTGTTACTAAAAACGCTTATATCCTCAAAGCAGTAAAGGACTTCAACTGTTCGAACGTAAATGAGCTTTTTCTGCAGATATCGCGCGGAGGAAGCACTGTATCGAAACTGGGCCAGAAGCTCATAGAATACTACGAAGCAGACAACCATAAGCAGAAA
>JBGUME010000082.1:0-4380 GCA_045116695.1 Anaerovoracaceae bacterium
ATCTGTGCTGTCCGCAGGCGTTGGTAACGATGGTCTCACCCGGTTCCAGTGACTGTGTCAGCCAGACGTTTCCGCCAACCACGCAGTCGTCTCCTATCTTTGTGTCACCGCCGAGTATGGTCGCTCCGGCATAGATGATGACATTGTTGCCTATGTCAGGGTGACGCTTTACTCCCTTTACAGGAGTACCGGACTCTGTAAGAGCAAAGCTCTTGGCTCCGAGTGTCACGTGCTGATAGATCTTCACGTGCTCGCCTATGGTTGTGGTCTCGCCTATTACCACACCCGTGCCATGGTCTATGAAGAAGTATCTTCCGATCGTAGCGCCCGGATGTATGTCGATACCCGTTGTCTGATGAGCCAGCTCCGTCATGATCCTCGGGATCATAGGGATCTCCATCTCATACAGTTTATGGGCTATCCTGTAGATCGCTATCGCGTAGAATGCCGGATAAGTGATGATGACTTCATCCATGCTCTTCGCGGCAGGGTCGCCTTCATAGCCGGCCTGGATATCCGTCTTAAGTATCTCGAGTATCCCCGGCAGAGCATCTATGATCTCATTCACCTTTTCCGCGGCCTCTTCATGATCATCCACGACCAGCTCAAGGCACTGATCCAGCGCGTCATAAGCCTGCATCAGCTCATATGTCCTCTTCTCCGTCTCGACGAATCTTGCGCGCGACTTTCCGAAGTGATACGGGAACATCGCCCTTAACAGATGATCTATGGCTTCAGCGACCTTCTGCTTCATTCCGAGAAGCGACCCGTCGTTTGGCCTTGTATCTATCTCCGTCATCTTATATGCAAGGTCTTCCAGATGTCCCGCAACAGCACCCTTCTTTTTGATTGTCATATTGATCTCCTAAAGTCCTATCTCATCCGCGATGCCTCTCATCGCCTCGAGAGATACATCCACGAAGGTGTCCCAATCCATTCCCGTTTTTTCGATGAGGCTCATGTACTGCCTGTTGGCTCCCGCCGCAAAGCGTGTCTCCTTGAACCTCTTATTGACTGATTTATGCTTGACGCTCGCGATCTTCTTGTCCGGATAGATCTGGGCGATAGCCTTCAGGAATCCCGACATAGGATCTGCCGCTATGATAGCGTATTCCAGTGTCGTCTCAGGGTTCTTGCCGCATATAGGATTGTGCGACATGATGGCATTCTCCATAACAGGATCGCCAAAGCCCTCGTCTCTGAGGATCTTTGCTGAAGTCGGTCCGTGAGTCGCCATGTCCTCTCTCCACGGGCATGTCTCTTCATCCAGATCATGCAGCAGTCCGACGATGCCCCAGTATTCGACATCTTCCGGTGCCAGTTTCTCTGCGAGTCCTCTCATAATAGCCTCGACCGCGTAGCAGTGAGTTATGTAGTTTTCGCCTTTGACGTACTTGTGAAGCAGTTCGTTAGCCTGCTCTCTAGTGAGTTTTGCTTCCATTTGGGGTTATTATCTCCTTTACCGTATAGTGCTTTTTATATCTCTATCGCAAGGTCGACGACCTTGGTGAATACTTCTCTTGCCTTGCCTGCGGCTTCATTGACCTCGGCGCCCGAAAGCGGCTGATCCAGAACTCCGGCAGCCATGTTGGTCATCAGAGAGATGCCGATTATCTCGCGTTTGGCGTGATTGGCAATTATGGCCTCAGGAACTGTCGACATTCCCGCCGCGTCGCCTCCGATTGTCCTTGCATACCTAATTTCAGCCGGAGTCTCAAAACTCGGGCCGCTGAACATGGTGTAAACACCCTCGCGGAGCCTTATCCCCTCTTCCGCGGCGGCTTTCTTCAGCTTTTCCCTAAGGTCTCTGTCATATGTGTATGACATGTCCGGGAACCTGACGCCGAAGTCGTCCAGATTATCGCCTATAAGAGGGTTGCTTCCCGATAAATTGATATGGTCGCTGATAAGCATCAGATCTCCAACGTTCCAGTTCTTATTGATACATCCAGCGGCATTGGTGATTATGAAGCGCTTTACGCCCAGTCCGACCAATACTCTCGCGGGATACGCGGTTTTCTGCATGTCGCCGCTCTCATAGTAGTGGAATCGGCCTGCCAGCATCACTATCTTCTTGCCCTTATATGTGCCAAAAACCAGCTGGCTTCTATGGTCTGAGACCTTGCCGGACTGCATGTTCGGGATGTCGTTGTATGAGAAGATCACGGGATCGGACATCCTGTCCGCGAAATCGTTAAGGCCCGATCCGAGTATGATGCCTATCTCCGGATCCTTAACACCGTTCTCATTCAGAAATGCGACAGTCTCTTTTATCTTTTCCCTGAGTTCCATGATGTACCCCCGTCAGATAAGCTCCGAAATGAGCTTTCCAGCCTCGGATATGCTTATGCCCTGCTCTTTTGCGATGCGCGCAAGGTCTTCATATTCGGCCTTGCTTCTTTTTACTCCGTATCCGCTGACTTCCTTGACCCTTACAGGTCCGTATGGAGTGTCCAGAGTCCTTTCGCTCCTTTCAAGAATATGCCTTTCAGATATGAGCTCGCGTATGCCTATCGTTGTAGTGTATTTGAAGATGAGCCCGATGAAACGCTCCTTCTCAGCCTCTTCATCGGCGCACATCACAGTCAGCAGAGTGGCAGGACGCCCCTTCTTCATCCCTATAGGGGCAAGAGTCACGTCCCTGGCTCCCTCTTCCATCAGCCTTTCAGCCGCGAAAGCGAGTTCCTCCGCCGTCATGTCATCAATATTGCATTCGAATTCGCAGATCCTGTCCTTCATTTATCCCTGCTGTTCTACTCTGGCCAGATGCGAGAGTATCTTGACCTTGATCACGTCGAATACGACGTCATTCATGCCGCTGTTGAGCACTATGTCAGCCAGATACTTGGTCGGTTCCACATAGATGTAGTGCATAGGCTTTACCGTAGTCAGATACTGCTGGGCGATGCCCTCCACATCTCTTCCACGGTATTTTACGTCACGGATCACACGGCGGAGTATCCTCTCGTCAGCGTCCGCCTCGACGTATATCTTGATGTCCAGCAGATCTCTGAGTTCAGGATTCTGCAGGACCATTATGCCTTCAACGATGATGACCGGAGACGGATTGATCCTGACTGTCTCCTCGCTCCTGTTATGGATGGTATAGTCATACACCGGGCAGTCGACGGGTTCGCCGTTCCTGAGCTTTCTCAGATGTTCTATGAAGAGGTCCGTCTCGAAAGCGTCAGGATGGTCATAGTTGATCAGCTTGCGCTCTTCGAACGGGATATCATAGTGAGCCCTGTAGTAGTTGTCATAATAAATGACCGTCACTCTGTCGCCGAACTCATCCTTGATACGGTTTGTGAAAGTCGATTTGCCGGAACCGGTTCCGCCGGCAACACCAATGATCAGACAATCCATTTTGCAGTCTCCTCCGATTTGTGCTCTAACTTATTTATTTTATAATCCAAGTTCCTTAAGGTCAATATTGCGAAGCCTTGGGGTTTTATCTATTTCGACCTCTTCGTACAGACCAGCCAGAGCTGCTTTGATTTCGCTTTCACGCATCAGCGCGTCAGCGTGCTGGCCCTCCGCGATCTGCACGAGCCCGTCCTTTCCTCTCATCCTGACCCTGAAGTCACTGAAGCCCATGTCCTGCATGATGGCTTCGGCTTTTTCGGTAGTCCTGAGCTTATCCGCTGTTATCTTTTCTCCCGTCCTGATCCGTGTGGCAAGACACGCATAGGCAGGCTTGCTCCAGGTCGGGAGTCCGGCTTCCTTTGACAGCATTCTGATCTCCGTCTTGTTGAGTCCGCACTCCCTGAGAGGTGATCTTATGCCGAGCTCTTGCAGAGCCCTGGTTCCCGGCCTGTCAGTAGCGTCATCAGACGCGTTGGTCCCGTCGCAGACCATTTCATAGCCATCCGCTGAAGCTGCGGCTTTTATCGCATTCATTATTCGGGTCTTGCAATAGTAGCAACGGTCAGCCGGATTCGCGGTGACCTTCTCATCCGACAAAACATCGACTTCTATCACTTCAAACTCCGCGCCTATCTGCTCAGCCAGTTTCCGTGCGTCTTCAAACTCAAATCCGGGCTGGAATGCCGATCTGACGCAATAGGCCTTGACATCCGCTCCCGCCCTGACTGCCGCATAAAGCAGATATGCCGAATCGACACCCCCTGAGAAAGCGACCGCTATTCTTTTGTTCTCCTCAAAGAATCCGTCAAGTTTCATTATTATTACTCAAGCGATTCACTGATGTAATACGCATTCACGCGGCCTTCGGTTATGAGGACTGATTCCTGGTGGAAGAACACACAAAGGTCCTTAGCGATCTCCTCCACGACCGGTTTTTCAGCATCTATCAGGGTAAGCACCAGCGTGTTCTCCCTGGTATACGTCCCGTCTTCATGGATATATCCGCCCTCTTCC
>JBGUME010000083.1:0-4169 GCA_045116695.1 Anaerovoracaceae bacterium
GCGTCGCTTGGGAAGATGGACGTAGTGGCGCCAAGCTCTGCACCCATGTTTGTGATGGTGCAGCGCTCAGGCACGCTGAGCGTCTCAACTCCCGGGCCCGCATATTCTACTATATAACCTACGCCGCCTTTGACGCTCAGCTGCCTGAGGACGTCAAGTATGACGTCCTTGGCACTGACCCCGTCTGTCAGACGGCCGGTCAACTCAACTTTTATCATGCCGGGCATCGGAATGTAGTACGCTCCGCCTCCCATGGCGACCGCAACGTCCATGCCCCCGGCACCCATGGCCAGCATGCCGAGGCCCCCGCCTGTCGGCGTGTGCGAGTCGGAGCCTATAAGCGTCTTGCCCGGCACACCGAATCTCTCATAATGCACCTGATGGCAGATGCCGTTGCCCGGCCTCGAATACCAGATGCCATGCTTGGCCGCTACCGTCTGGATGTATCTGTGATCGTCAGCGTTCATGAAACCCGACTGCAGAGTATTGTGGTCGATGTACGCGACCGAGCGCTCTGTCTTTACTCTCGGGATGCCCATGGACTCGAATTCAAGATACGCCATGGTCCCGGTCGCGTCCTGGGTCAGGGTCTGATCGATGCGAAGTCCTATCTCAGAACCCTTTACCATCTCGCCGCTCAGCAGATGTTCTTTTATTATCTTCTGTGCTATTGTCTGCCCCATCTTATCGCTCCTTAGCCCTGCATCGTCATGAACTCATTGACTTTGTTGTGGATCTCGTCCGCGCCTATCTCTGCCACACGGCCGGATGCGTACTCGGCATCGACCCAATCCTTTATGAAGATGACGACGGCGCTGTGCTTGTCCACCATCTTGCTGCCCTGCAGGCCGTAGCTCGTGTTGAGCCAGTGCGCGATCCCGGCGGCTCCGGAGCTCTGGCTGATGTTGACCAGCGGCGGTCTGTGAAGGAATTTATCGGTATCGAAAATGTTGTATATCTCTTCATTCTTGAGAAGACCGTCAGCGTGTATGCCTGCTCTTGTCACGTTGAAGTTGGCGCCTGCGAACGGCGTCTGTGGAGGCAGCATGTAACCGACCTTCTGCTCGTAGTATCTTGCAAGGTCGGTGATGACCGTCGTATCCATGCCGTCGAGTGTTCCCTTTAACTGGGCATACTCAAAGACCATGGCCTCGAGAGGTATGTTGCCCGTCCTCTCGCCTATGCCAAAGAGAGTACAGTTGACCGCGCCGCAGCCATAAAGCCACGCAGTCGCCGCGTTGGAGACGGCCTTGTAGAAGTCGTTGTGTCCGTGCCACTCGAGGCACTCGCTCGGAACTCCCGCGTATTCGTGGAGACCGTAGATGATGCCCGAGACCGACCTCGGTAGCGCGACGCCCGGGTAAGGTACGCCATATCCCATCGTGTCGCAGACCCTTATCTTGGCAGGCATCTTAGCCTCGCGGGCCATGTCCTGTATCGCGCTGACGAACGGTACTACAAAGCCATAGAAATCCGCTCTTGTAATGTCCTCGAGGTGGCAGCGCGGCGTGATACCGGCTTCAAAAGCGTCATGCACTACTGACAGGTAATGCTCCATTGCCTGCCTGCGCGTCATGCCCAGCTTGTAGAAGATATGATAGTCGGAACAGCTGGTAAGTATGCCCGTCTCCTTGACGCCCATCTCCTTGACGATTTTGAAGTCCTCTTTCTTTGCCCTGATCCATGTAGTGATCTGCGGGAACTCAAGACCGAGATCCTGGCATGCCCTGATCGCTTCCTTGTCTCTGTCTGAGTAAGTGAAGAACTCGCTCTGCCTGATTATGCCTTTAGGGCCTGAGAGCTTTGACATCATCTTAAAGATGTCCACGATCTGCCTGGTGGTGTATGGCTCCCTGGACTGCTGGCCGTCACGGAATGTCGAGTCTGTGATGTAGACCTGCTCAGGCATGCCGTAAGGGCTTGTCCTGAAGTTGAAGCCGACCTTCGGCACTTCTGTATATGCGAAAAATTCACGCAGAAGGTTAGGATCCGGGATGTCCTGCACCTCGTAGTGATAGTTTTCCATCTCAAGAAGGTTTGTCCTTTCATTAAGGCGGGTACCCCTTGTTGGAGCCTCTTCTACTTCATTTACTTTCCTCATCTGTGGAACCTCCGTAAACCGGTAAAAATGTATACATGTATTTTAAAAGAACTGCACCCCGCATGTCAATCGTTAACCCGCCTCATTTGCTTGTATTTTCAGCGTTTAAACCGGTTTTCGCACTAAAAGAGGGCGCCTCCCGGCGGATGCGCCCCTATATTGCGTCTTCCGGGACGTCATGTCCCGTATATCTTTTTAGCCGTTTTTGAGCCATTTTGTATACAATTGAGCCAAATGCCTATAAAAACCACTCAGAATGCCTTTTCAGCAGGCTTACCCTTTCTATCACCTTTTGAGCAGCTGCGGCCGCTCTAGGCGATATGCGGCTTATCTTGTGTACCGGCATCTTTCCGCTTACCTCGAGCGGTGCCGGCTTTATCTTCAGCTCTTCTATCTCGCAGCCCGCCAGTCTTCTTATCTTTGCGGCTGCTGCCTTGCTGAATTCAGACATGGCCTCGGCATCCAGGGCTGCCGAACCGCGTGATCCGCCCCTTCTGGCCATGCGGCTTATAAGAAAAGCGCCCGCGCCTATAGGTCTGAAGCCGCAGTCTTCTGCCAGGCTCTTGAGTTCAAAGAGGGCATTGCCGTATGATCTTCCGCCATACGAAACGGACGTGATGGTCATCGCTCCGTTGCCTGCTATTTTTCTAAGCGCTTCGGCGGCCGGCAGCGGTATTTTGCCCACGTAAACAGGCATGCCTATAACGACCACCGTCTCCTCATCCACTTTGATGCCGGCCGCCTGCTCTCTCAGCAGGTCGTGGCACTCAACGGTGATGTCTTCCGGACTGCAGTCATCAAGCATCGCCTTTATGCTTCCTGCCAGGCGCTCAGTCATGATGGCCGCGCCCCCGACAGGACTGTAATGTAACCCTGTTACCCTCTTTATCATGACATAGAAATTGTAGCACCGCCTACAGAGATTTTTTCGTAGAACGTGTGAAGATTGCATGGATTCGGACAATAAAAGATCCGGGACCGCATAGCCCCGGACCGCATGTCATTATTACTTGCCGTACTCCTCAGCCCACTGGTTGAAGTAGTCGATCTGCATGGCCTTCTTGACCTCGCTGAGCGTCTGCTCAGCTGTCCTTCTGGCCTCACCGGTTCCCTCTGTAAGAGCCGCTATGACCTCTTCAGGATGAGCTTCAAAGTAAGCTCTTCTCTCTCTGATCGGAGCGAGGAAGTCGTTCAGCACCGCGAAGAGGAACTTCTTGACCTTCACGTCACCAAGACCGCCTCTCTGATAGTGAGCCTTGAGTTCATCGAGATCCTTATACTCAGGCAGGAACTTCTCGAATGAGTCAGGCTGCACGAACGCGTCCAGATATGTGAATACCGTGTTGCCCTCGATCTTGCCCGGATCCTCGATCCTGAGGTGTCCCGGGTCTGTGAACATGGACATGACCTTCTTGCGAAGGGTCTCCTCATCGTCCGAAAGGTAGATGGTATTGCCCAGCGACTTGCTCATTTTTGCCTGGCCGTCCGTACCCGGCAGTCTGAGACATGCCTCGTTAGACGGGAGATAGATCTCCGGCTCGACCAGCACGTCGCAGTTGTACGTCCTGTTGAATGACCTTACGATCTCTCTGCATTGCTCAAGCATCGGCTCCTGGTCCTCGCCTACCGGTACGATGGTAGCCTTGAACGCCGTGATGTCGCTCGCCTGGCTTATAGGGTAGGTGAAGAATCCCACCGGTACGCTCTCGCCCTCAAATCCTCTCATCTTGAGCTCGGCCTTTACGGTCGGGTTTCTCTGTACTCTGGAAACCGTAACAAGGTTCATGTAGTAAACTGTGAGCTCGTGAAGCTGCGGCACCTCGGACTGGATGAACATGTAAGTCTTCGCAGGGTCGAGGCCTACCGACAGATAGTCGAGAGCCACCTGAAATACGCTCTCCCTTACTTTCTTCGGATTGTCGAAGTTGTCAGTCAGCGCCTGGGCGTCCGCGATCATTACAAATACTTTTTCGTAGCTCGGATCATCCTGAAGCTCGAGTCTCTGCCTCAGCGATCCAACATAATGTCCTATATGCAGTCTGCCTGTAGGGCGGTCGCCCGTAAGCAT
>JBGUME010000084.1:0-8172 GCA_045116695.1 Anaerovoracaceae bacterium
ATGTACTATGATTTCGCGGAGAAATATCTCAAGATCTACATGATGTTCGTGTTCTTCCAGAACATACAGCCGGTCACTATCATGTACTTCTCAGCTACCGGCAACAACAGGCAGGGGCTTCTGGTATCGCTGTCGAGGCAGGGGCTTTTCCTGATACCGCTGCTGGTGATCCTTCCGAGGTTCTTCGGCATCAACGGCATACTTGCCGCCAGTCCTATATCCGACACGATGGCGTTCATCATGTCGGTGTCAATGGTGCTTCTGAGCTTCCGGAGGCTGTCGACCCTGGGACCGCAGGCAGCAGAAAAGTAAAACAAAAACCGCAGCGCCTGCTGCGGTTCTTTAATTGCTTTTTTATAACCTATTTGACTCTTGCGAGTTCTATAAGCACTTCCGCCATCTTTTCCATTGACTGCACAGGCATGTACTCCGTGTTGGAGTGGAAGTTCATGCCACCTGTCGAAAGGTTAGGGCAAGGCAGACCCTTAAAGGTGAGATCTGCTCCGTCAGTGCCGCCTCTGATAGGCTGTATTATGGGCTCGACACCGCATGCCCTGAAAGCAGCCTTGGCACTGTCGATAAGGAACATATGCGGCTCTATCAGCTCTTTCATGTTGCGGTACTGCTCGCGTATTTCAAGGGTGATAACGTCGCCGTATTTGCCATTGAGAAAATCGACGCATTTCTGCAGGACCATCTTCTTTTCCTCAAAAGCGAGCGGGTCATGGTCTCTTATGATATAGCGGGATTCAGCCTCCGCGCTTGTGCCTTCCATCCAGGTCATATGGAAGAACCCACCATAATCGGAAGTGTATTCAGGACGCTGGCTGTGCGGCAGCATCCCGTCAAGTTCTGCGGCTATCCGTACCGCGTTTACCATTATGTTGAAGGCGTATCCCGGGTGGATGTCACGTCCCTTGAAATAGATGCGCGCCTCAGCGGCGTTGAAGCATTCATACTCCAGTTCACCGATAGGACCACCGTCTACAGTATATGCGTAGTCCATTCCAAAGCCTTCTACGTCAAAGTACTCGGTGCCTTTGCCTATTTCTTCGTCACGTGTGAAGGCGATACCTATCTTACCGTGGGGTATGGAAGGGTCGTTGATCAGCGTCTCTGCCAATGTCATGATCTCGGCGATGCCGCCTTTGTCGTCTCCGCCAAGCAGGGACACGCCGTCTGTGACTATCAGGTCGCAGCCCACGTATTTCCTGAGTTCCGGATAGATCTCCGGGTCGAGCTCAACGGAATCGTTCAGCTTTATCACACCGCCGTCGTAATTCTCATGGATCCTCGCATTGCCGGCGTCTCCCGGTGTCCTTGGGGCAGTATCCATATGCGCTATGAATCCAAGAGCAGGAACATCCTTGTCCGTGCTTGCCGGGATCTCTCCATATACATAACAGTTGCGGTCATCGAGACGAACATTGGATACCCCCATCTCCGTCATTTCTTCTGCCAGAAGCCTTGCCAGTCTGAATTGCTTGTAAGTGCTCGGCGAAGTAAGGCTGTCCTCATCGGACTGTGTATCGATGGAGATATACCTCATGAACCTGTCGACGATATTGCTCATTTCTAAACCTCTTTATTATATTTTGCGGGCCAAACCCGCAGCACATTCATTATACTTCATGGTAAAATGATAAACAACAAAAGCATGGGATCCGAAAATGATGACGGGACGCAAAGGAGAGAAATGAACGACGTTATAAAGCAATTGACAGAAAGAAAGTCCGTACGCGCTTTTACGGACAGGGATATCGATGAGTCAATAGTCAGTGATATCCTGCTGGCGGCGGTAAACGCTCCGACTGCGGGCAACCAGCAGCTGTATACGATACTGAGGATAAGCGATCCTGATATACTGGCACAGCTTGCGGAATCGTGCGATCATCAGCCATTCATAGCAAAAGGGAAGCTGGTGCTGCTGTTCTGCGCTGACTGTCTGAAGTGGTATGAGGCATTCAGGTATGCGGGCTGCAAACCAAGGAAGCCGGGCGCGGGAGATCTTCTGCTGGCAGTGGATGATGCTCTGATAGCCGCTCAGAACGCTGTGGTCGCAGCGCAGTCGTACGGCATCGGCTCGTGCTATATAGGGGATATCATGGAGAACATGGAGACACAGAGGGAGATACTCGGACTTCCGGAATATGTGTTCCCGGCGGCGCTTCTGGTATTTGGATATCCTACAGAGCAGCAAAAGAACAGAAAAAAACCGGAGCGGGCCGATCTGAAACATATAGTTCACACCGACCGCTACCGGCATATGGACGAGGCAGAACTCAGGGAGATGCTGAGAAAGAGCATGCCCGATGAAGAATTCGATGCCTGGATCAAAGCGTTTTTCAAAAGAAAGTACGATTCTGACTTCTCCCGGGAGATGACCCGTTCGGTAGAAAAGTACCTGGAGCAATTCAGACAATGATGACCGCTTAATTATTTACGATCACTTTTCCTGCGAGGACCTTTTTATAGTCCTCGTAGTTCTTTTTGAGAAGGTTAGGGGTGTCGAGCTCGTACGGGCAGTGAGCTGAACACTGACCGCATTCTATGCAGTCCTCTATCTTCTTCATCTCTTCCTGCCAGTGCTCTGTAAGCCACGCGTCTGAAGGCGCGCGCCTCAGCATGAGCGACATCCTTGCGCAGTTGTTGATGGCTATTCCGACAGGGCAGGTCGCGAGGCAGTATCCGCAGCCTCTGCAGAAATCTCCCGCTAGCTCAGATTTTTCCTTTTCTATGTACGCGCGCATCTCTTCTGTAAGGGCAGGTGTGTCATCCATGTATGACAGCCATTCATCCAGCTCGTGCTCTCTCTGGACTCCCCAGATAGGCAGCACGTTCGGATAATCCTCAAGGTAGGCCATGGCGACATCGGACCTGGAGATAAGTCCTCCCGCAAGTCCCTTCATGGCTATGAAGCCCATGTTCTTTTCAGCGCAAAGCTTAGCGAGGCGGATCTCCTGATCGCCTGAAAGATAGCTGAACGGGAACTGCATGGTTTCATAGAGACCTGATTCTACTAGATCGAAAGCCACGCCGATCTTGTGAGCCGTCACGCCTATGTGACGGATCTTCCCGGCCTCTTTGGCCTCGAGAAGAGCTTCATAGACGCCTGTTCCGTCACCCGGCTGATAAACTCTGTCGACCATGTGAAGCTGATAAACATCGATATAGTCAGTGCGCAGCTCACGGAGAGAAGTTGCCAGATCTTCTCTGACCTTGTCTCCAGTCGTGCCGGCTGTTTTGGTGGCGATAAAGACCTTGTCACGCATGCCTTCAAAGGCTATGCCGAGCTTGGTCTCACTGTCTGTGTATGCTCTTGCGGTATCGAAATAACGCATGCCTCCTTCATATGCCTTGCGAAGCAGGGCGACTGCGTCTTCAGTTGAACGTCTCTGTATCGGAAGAGCTCCGAACGCGTTCTGCGGCACCGTGATACCGGTGCTGCCGAGTGTAAGTTCTCTCATTTAAGAGCCTCCTTTCTTTTTCGAGTCAATTTTATCAATCAGAACCTCGCGGTGTCTACATTTTGTTCTCGTAAGGGCAGAATTATGATAGTATTAACACATAGAGGTAAACAATTGAAGCAGAAAGGAGACTGGAAGATGTTTCAATTCTGGGGAGACGGTTCGCAGCTGTCGATGGATCTGGTGAATGCGATACAGGTCCGCAGCACAGAGAACTTCAACTGGACGTTCATATTCATTCTTGCTGTCGTGTTTTACATATACTGGACTGAATTCCACAACAAGAAATACGACATGATATTTGCCGGTCTTGCGCTTTACGGAGTGCACTGGCTGTACGAGATCTGCAACGCGATAATTGCGCACTTTGCGGGTTATCCGCTCTGGTCTGTCAGCAATGAATCTACGACTTTCATTCTGCTGATAGGCGTGTGCTGGGAGCTCTCGATGATGTTCTCTATCGCCGGCATGATATCCCTCAAGATGTTGCCTGAAGACCGCAGCACACGGTATTTCGCCAAAAACGGAAAGAAGGGCATAGACTGCAGACTGGCGGGGGCCATCAGCATGGCACTGCTCTTTGCCCTGGTAGAGTCGTTCCTGGCAGGCACCTCAAACCACTCGTTCATCTGGGTTTATAAATGGTGGGGCGTGCTGCCGGTATTCATCACCACATACATTCCGTTTTTCCTGGCATCAAACTATGTGCCTGACATGGAGCCTGCAAAGAGAAAGAGTTTTCTCATAATCATATGGAGCCTTGTCGCTGTTCTGCTTGTGACGCTGATACCGCTCGGCATCATATAGGAGCGATACCTTTACAAAGAAAAGATCGCGCGGTCCTTCATCCTGCTGCTGACGAAGAACCGCGTGATCTTATGTATTGAGAATCTTATGAAGAAAAACTAGCCGATATTTATGCGGACATCTATGACCGAAGGTGTTTCCGGTACCGGTATAAGGCTGCTTCCGCAAGGGGCGCCGTTGACCGTTATCGAGGAGACGCCTTTTTCTGTGTCTTTGCCGTTCACAACACTGATGTTGTATGTGGAACCGCGGAACCTGCGTACGCAGCTGAATGAACCTATTTCCGGCGGCAGGCATGGATCGATGCGCAGCCCGTCAAGCTCAGGCCTGATGCCCAGTATGTACTGGCTGATGCATACGAACGACCATGCGGCTGTGCCTGTAAGCCAGCTGTTCTTGCCTTCGCCATGAGTCGCCGCGTCTTTGCCGGCGATCGTCTGGCAATATGCGTAAGGCTCAGTGCGGTGTATCTCGCTTATGTCTTCAAGGAACACCGGGTTTGTCTTGCGGTATACCTCGAACGCGCGGTCTCCATGCCCGAGCATGGCCTCGGAAATGGCTATCCATGGATTGCAGTGGCAGAATATGCTGGCGTTTTCCTTGTAACCCGGCGGGTATGATGAGATTTCTCCGAGCTCAAGACGGTATCTTGTATAGGCAGGCTGATGCAGCATTATGCCGTACTCTGTGTCGAGATGCTTCTCTACACTTCTGAGTGCAGCTTCCGCTTCACCTGTATCTTTGCCTATACCGGCCATGACGCACATGCCCTGAGGTTCTATATATATACGGCCCTCATCACAAACCTTACTTCCTACAGGAGCTCCGAACGCGTCATACGCTCTTACGAACCATTCGCCGTCCCATCCCGCGTCAAGCACAGCATCACACATCTTTTCTACCTTAGCCAGTACGTCCGCTGCTTCCGTTTCACATCCTGCATGCATCAGGATGTCGGCGAATTCCTTTCCGTACTTCACGTACATTCCCGCTATGAACACGCTCTCGGCGACAGGACCTTCGCTTGGTCCGGTGATCTGGAAGCTCTCGCCCGGATGCTTCGAGAAGCAGTTGAGGTTGAGACAGTCGTTCCAGTCCGCGCGTCCTATGAGCGGCAGGGAATGAGGCCCAAGGTTTGTAGTCGTATAGTCAAAGCTCTTTCTGAGATGATCCAGAAGGGATGCTTTATCATCTTCATTGCTGTCAAAGGTGCACTGCTCATCAAGGATACTGAAATCACCGGTCTCCTTTAGATATGCCGAGACACACGCGATCAGCCAGAGAGGATCATCGTTGAAGCCGCTGCCAACGGCCATGTTTCCGCGTTTGGTCAGTGGCTGATACTGGTGATAAGTGCTTCCGTCAGGGAATTGAGTGTTCGCTATGTCGATTATTCTCTCGCGGGCTCTTTCAGGTATCAGGTGGACGAATCCAAGAAGATCCTGGCAGGAGTCACGGAATCCCATGCCGCGGCCGAGACCGCTTTCAAAGTAGCTGGCGGACCTGCTCATGTTGAAGGTGACCATGCACTGGTACTGGTTCCAGATATTGACAGATCGGTCAAGCTTTTCGTTTGCGGAAGTGATCCTGTAACTTGAAAGCAGATCCTTCCAGTATGTCCTGAGAGCATGCAGAGCAACATCGAACTGATCATCGGTACCGAAGAGCGAGATCAGCCTGTCCGCAGGCTCTTTATTGATGACTCCCGGAGCCGAGAATTTGTGCTCGTACGGATTTTCACAGTAACCGAGAATAAAAATGCATGAGTACAGCTTGCCCGGCGCGAGAGTGATTTTCAGATGGTGGCTTCCGACAGGTGCCCATCCGTGTGCAATGCTGTTATAGCTTGTGCCTGCCACTACTGCGCGAGGGCTGTCCGCTCCGCTGTATATGCCTGCGAACTCATCACGGCTCGTATCGAAACCGCAGATTTCCTTGTTTACGTGGAACACGGCATAGTGATTTCTGCGTTCGCGGTATTCAGTCTTGTGGTATATCGTGCTTCCTTCGACCTCAACTTCACCAATCGAGAAGTTTCTCTGGAAGTTGGAGGCGTCATCCTGTGCATCCCACAGACAGAATTCCACATAACTGTACAGATCTATCTCTTTGGTCTCTGAAGATTTGTTCATCATTGTGACTCTTGTAAGCTCGCAGTTCTCGTGAAGAGGTACGAATACCTCCTGAACTGCATCGAGACCATTTTTGGAACTTTCAAATACTGTGTATCCGAGGCCGTGTCTGCATATATAAGAATCAAGAGGAGTCTTTACCGGCTGCCAGCCGGGGTTCCAGATATTGCTCCCGTCCTTTATATAGAAGTAATGTCCGCCGCAGTCCATAGGGCTGTTGTTGTAGCGGTAGCGGGTGAGACGCATAAGCTTAGCGTCCTTATAGAAGCAGTAACCACCCGATGTATTTGAGATCAGCCTGAAGAAGTCCTGCGTCCCCAGATAATTGATCCACGGAAGGGGAGTTTCAGGCGTCGTTATTACATATTCGCTGTTGATGTCATCGAAATATCCAAATCTCATTGAATAAACCTCTTAACGAACACGATTTCGTAAACTTAAGGTCATTATACGGGTGAGAGGCGTAATTTGTAAAGAAAAAAGTAAAAAAAGGTAAAAAAGCAGAAAACCACAAACTGCAGGAGGGTTTCCTGCCCAAAAAAACGCAAAAAAACAAAATCCATATTGACTAAAACGATTTCGCTAATTAGAATGAAGTTGCGAAATCGTATTCGTAATTTGGGACTAAAACCGCAAAAAGGAGGGAAAATGGTCACAATCAAAGACATTTCCAAAAAATGCGGCGTGTCTCCGGCAACCGTTTCAAAGGCTTTGAACGGATATGAAGACATAAGTCCCGAAACAATTGAACTGGTGCTTCAGACGGCAAAAGAGCTCAATTACACACCAAATGCCGCAGCCAGACTGCTCAAGACAAACAGATCTCACAACATAGGAGTCCTGTTCATTGACGACAGCATGAGCGGTCTGACACACGAATACTTCTCCCACATCCTTAACAGCGTGAAGGAGGAGGCCGAGGCGAACGGATACGACATAACGTTCATCAGCAACAACATCGGCAAGGAGAAGACATCTTTTCTTCAGCACTGCAGATACCGCAACTGTGACGGCGTCGTGATAGCCAATGTGGACTTTCAGAACGAGGAGGTCCTTGAGCTCGTAAAGAGCGAAGTTCCGGTTGTGACAATAGACTATTCATTTAATAATGCTAGTTCGGTGAACTCAGACAACCATGAGGGATCTTATGCGCTAACATCCTACATGCTCGATCATGGACATACCAAGATAGCGTTCATTCACGGCGAGCATACCCTGGTAACACAGAAACGTATAAGCGGTTATAAGGCCGCTATGAGAGACCGCGGATTAGAAATTCCGCCGGAGTACATTGCTGAAGCAATTTATCATGATGTTGCATCGGTGAGGAAGGAGACAGCAGCCATGCTGGACCTCCCGGATCCGCCGACGGCGATCCTGTACCCTGATGACTACGCGTTCATGGGAGGCCAGGCAGAGATACTCGAAAGAGGACTCAGCATACCGGGTGACATAAGTGTTTGCGGATATGACGGCGTCAACCTCGCGAAGATACTTGATCCTAAGCTCACCACATGGGAGCAGGACACGGATGCTCTCGGCAGGATCGCGGTAAACAAGTTGCTCGACCGGATCGAGAATCCGCAGACGGCGATACCTGAATACGTAACCATCAAAGGCAAACTGTTTGAAGGAGAGACGGTCAAACAGCTTTGATAATATAGAAAGACAGAAAGAAGCACATCAATGACGCGTGAACAGGCAAGAAAAGCAGCAGAGGAACTGGTTAGCCGCATGACGGTCGAGGAAATGGCCGGACAGCTTCT
>JBGUME010000085.1:0-6602 GCA_045116695.1 Anaerovoracaceae bacterium
CATACTGCCTCAGGTAGCGAAGATCATCATGCCGTCGGTCACCAACGAGGTGATCACTCTGGTCAAGGACACGTCGCTTGCGTTCACGCTGGCATATCAGGAAGTGTTCTCGCTGGCCAAGCAGATATCGGCGTCGCAGACGTCATTCATGCCTTTCGTTATCGCGGGTGTCTTCTATTTCGTTGCCAACTACCTGGTCGAGGTAGTCATGGCGCGGATCGAGAAGTCTATGGATTACTACAAATAGGAGGCGCGGCATGATACTCGAAATGAAAAACATCAGAAAACACTTTGACGGGCTCGAGGTCCTTGAGGACATAAGCTTCAGCGTGGACAGCGGCGAGGTCGTCAGCATAATAGGACCATCAGGATCCGGCAAGTCGACACTGCTCAGATGCGCGACCTTCCTGGAGACCATCGACGGCGGAGAGATCATCTACATGGGCGAGACGGCGGCGCACACCGGAGCGGACGGCGTCGCGGTATACGCTAGCCCGCAGGAGCTTAAGCACTTCAGGAGTTACTGCGGCCTGGTATTCCAGCAGTTCAATCTCTTTCCGCATTACAGCATTCTGAAGAACCTCATCGACGCGCCTATGCACGTTCAGGGCGTGAGCCGCGAGGAAGCTGAGGAAACGGCGATGGGATTGCTCAAAAAGATGGGCATAGAGGACAAGGCGAACGCTTATCCTTACCAGCTGTCCGGCGGACAGCAGCAGAGGGTCGCGATCGCGCGCGCCATGGCGATGAAGCCGGAGATACTCTTCTTTGACGAGCCGACTTCCGCGCTCGATCCTGAGCTGACAGGCGAGGTCCTGAAGGTAATACGCCAGCTGGCGGAGGAGAAGATGACCATGGTAGTCGTCACGCACGAAATGCCGTTCGCGAAGGCGGTCAGCAACCGCGTCATATTCATGGACGGAGGAGTCATAGTCGAGCAGGGCGATCCAAGGGACGTCTTTGATGATCCGAAAGAAGAGAGGACCAAGCAGTTCCTCAGAGTGTTTGAGAGATAGAATTGGAAAAAGGGAAGAACATATATCAGGATCTTGAATACAGGGTATTTGATCCGACGGGAAATATAACCGCGCTCGTTGAGACGCAGGTGGATCCGGCGGATCAGCCAGCGGCCGCGTCATGGATAATGGCGCAGAATCCGGAGGTGGAGCAAGTCGGTTTTGTGACGTTTGCCGCGGCGGGCGCGGGAACGCCCGTGGCTGACGTACCCGTCAGCCTGCGCATGGCGGGCGGCGAGTTCTGCGGAAATGCCACCATGTGCTCCGCGGCCCTTTACATGATCGTCAATGACATGCCCGGTGAAGCGAATGTGAAAGTCAGGGTATCCGGGACTAAGGGGCCTCTTGATGTGAGGCTGGCCAGAAGGGACGCAGTAAGCTTTGACGCTGCGGTCACCATGCCACCTGCGGTGGGGATAGACGAACTCAAGCTGTCAGACGGCATGCTTCCGGGAAACGATGTGCTGAGACTGCCTGTCGTCAGGATGGAGGGCATAGCCCATGTCATCATAGAGCCGGACTCCGGCTTCTTTGGGCTTAAGGATGATAGCGCGCTTGCCGAGACCCTGCTGAGGGGCTGGTGCGGAGTACTCGGAGCCGAATGCCTGGGCATGATGTTCCTTGATGAGGGCAAAGGCGTGCGCGCGCTTACGCCGCTCGTCTACGTTCCGGGAGCGGACACCATGTTCTGGGAGAACTCCTGCGCGAGCGGTTCCGCGGCGGCCGGCATGTACCTTGCGGCAAAGGAAGGCAAGCCTGTCGACGTGACTTTCAGCGAGCCGGCCGGCAGCCTCAGAGTGACATCCGATCCGGACATCGGACGCACGGTTTTATATGGCTCTTTAACTCTGAAATAAAGGCGGGGACTAGATGCTTTTTCTGCGAAAGCGCAGCTGACGATATCGTATACTTACCTTGTAATAAGACCCAAAAAAATGGTAAAATAAACGGCGGCCACCGAGGAATAACTGGTGGCTACCGATTTTTTTACAGTTAAAAGGAAGTGCTGAATTGAATTACAAAGAAGTTATAGAAAAGTACAAAGACGCAGACCTTTACGGTCTGTCAGAAGAGGAGTATAGGGTATTAAAGGCGGCCGAGCTGGCCGACATGCAAACATACGTAGACGGCATCACAGCAAGCACAGTGCCTGAGGTGATGTACCGCATCGGAAGGCCGATCACTGATCTCAAGATGATGATGGAGAGCGGCGTAGAAGCCTTTGGCGACAAGGTGCTCTACCACCAGATAATGCCGGGCGACGACCACTTCACCGAGTTCAGCTACGGCACTGTCAGAGATGATGTCAGAGGACTGGGAACATCGCTGCTGGGCCTCGGTCTCAGGGGAGCTCATATCGGAGTCATCGGCGCTAACTGCTATCAGTGGGCGGAGTCATACTTCGCGGTAACAGGCGGCGTAGGCGTGGTAGTTCCGCTGGACAAGGAGCTCTCAAAGGAAGAACTTGAGACTCTCTGCAACATGGGAGAGATAGATGCGGTGATCTGCTGCCAGGACAAGTTCTACGACACGTTCAAGGCGATAAAGGCAGAAGGAAAGACCGGTCTCAAGTTCGTAATAGGCGTAGGCAAGGAAGCTCACGAAGATCCGGCTGCCGGACTGTATTCTTGGGACCTTCTCAGAGCGGACGGCAAGGCCAAGGTAGAAGCAGGCGACAGGAGCTACCTCGACGCCAGAGTCAGGGCATCCGACATGGTCTCGATCATTTTCACATCGGGCACCACGGGAGTCAGCAAGGGCGTAATGCTCTCACACCGCAATCTCTGCACGGACGTACTGATAGCGCAGACATACCTCGAGGTATGTCCAAGCGACATCTTCTTCAGCGTGCTTCCGATACATCATACATACGAATGCACCTGCACCATGCTTGAAGGCATCTTCATGGGAGCCTCGATGGCATTCTGCAGGGGACTCAAATACATAACCAAGGACATGCAGATGGTGCACCCGACATTCCTGCTCGCGGTGCCTCTCATCTATGAGAAGTTCTACAGCACCATCCAGAAGACCCTCAAAAAGCAGGGTCAGGACAAGCTGGTCAACACTCTGTTTGCGGCCAACAACTTCACCAGCAAGTTTGGTCTCAACATCGCGAAGCCGATAGCCACCAAGATCATGGCGCAGTTCGGCGGCAACATCGACATGTTCATCGCGGGCGGAGCCAGGGTAGACCCTAAGGTGCTCGCGTTCTTCCGCAGCATGGGCATTCCGTGCCTGCAGGGCTATGGCCTCACGGAGACTTCTCCGATGGTGGCGCTCAACCCTGACCAGTGGAAATACATGAGAAACGAGTCGGCAGGCAAGCTCTTCCAGTTCACCGAGTGCAAGATCATCGACAAGGATGAGGACGGCAACGGCGAGATCTGCTTCCGCGGACCTATGGTCATGATGGGTTACTACAAGAACCCTGAAGCCACCGCGGCATGCATGGAAGAGGGCTGGTTCCACACCGGCGACATCGGCTACCTGGACGACGACAACTATATCTATATCACGGGCCGCAAGAAGAATGTCATAATCGCTGCAAACGGCAAGAACGTGTTCCCTGAGGAACTCGAGGAGCAGATCGGCCGCAGCCCTTACATCAGCGAGTGCATGGTATGGGCCGATGAGGACAACGAGGACAGGATGCAGAGGGGCATCTACGTGACCCTGCGTCCGGACATGGAAGCCGTGAAGGAAGCGCTCGGCGACAGAGCATCCGACGAAAGCGCCGTGAGAGCGCTCATCAGCAGCGAGATAGACAGGCGTAACGCCAACTGGCCTGACTGGAAGAGAGTCAAGCATATAGTCATAAAGAAGAGCGAGTTCAACAAGACGACGGGCATGAAGATAAGAAGGTTCGTCGAGGAGAACAAACTCGCCGACTAGGCCCGCGGCCGATATCAGGAAAGGTGATCGCATGATCAAAAGACCTACATTAATTGTCGACCATAATAATCTTCGCTATAATATGCGGACTGTGGTAGGATGGTGTAAAGAGGCAGGCATAGATGTAGCGGGAGTCACCAAGGCTACGACGGGAATGGCAACGGCCGCGCTCGATTACGAGGAATGCGGCGCAAAGTGGATCGCCTCATCAAGGCTCGAGCAGCTCGAAAGGGCTAAGGCGGCCGGCGTGAAGCTGCCGCTCCTGATGATAAGAGTCCCGATGATATCCGAACTGGAAGACATGGTCCGGGTATGTGACTACAGCCTGCAGAGCAGCCTCGACACACTGAAAGCCCTCGAGACGGAAGCGCTGAAGCAGGACAGGACGCACAATGTCATCCTGATGGCCGACCTCGGAGACCTGAGAGAAGGTTTCTTCGAAAAGGAGGAGCTGGTGGATGTCGCCGAATATGTCGAGAACAAGCTCGACGGCGTGCACCTGGCGGGCATAGGCACCAATCTCGGCTGCGTCGGATCCGTAAAGCCGACTGAAGAGAAGATGCTGATGCTATGCGACTGGGCAGCGGCGGTAGAAGAGGCGATCGGAAGGCCGCTGGAGATAGTATCCGGCGGTGCGACATCGAGCCTTATCCCGCTCTTTGACGGCGTGATGCCAAAGAAGATCAACATGCTGAGGATAGGCGCCCTGGTGTTCTGCGGACCGATGGAAGACCTCCGCACCTGTTATGGCAGGGAAGAGGCCGACGTGCTGAGCGATGAGGTATTCATCCTCGAGGCCGAGGTCATAGAGACAAACACAAAGCCGACGCATCCTATAGGAGAGCTCGGAGTGGACGCCTTTGGTCAGAAGCCGCACTACGTGGACAGGGGCCGCAGAAGACGCGCCATACTCGCGATAGGCCGGGCCGATTACGGAGACATAGGCGACCTGGTCCCGCAGCTTGAGGGAGCAGAGGTCGTCATGGCATCCGGCGATCACACGATAGTAGATATAGAAGACTGCAAGGAATTCATACGCGTCGGAGACATCATGAGATTCAAGCTCAGATACTCCGCGATACTGAGACTGACAGCAAGCGAAAACGTAACAATAAAAGAGAAAGGAAGATAAACAATGGCAGCAGCAAAGTCAAATGAAATGACCAGGGAAGGTTATGACAGTCTGAACGCCGAACTGGAACACCTTATTACCGTAGTCCGTAAGGAGAACGCTGAGAGGCTCAAGGAAGCCATCTCCCTCGGAGATATCAGCGAGAATGCCGAATACGACGCGGCTAAGGACGCTCAGGCGGAGACCGAGGAGCGCATCTCCAACATCGAGGAGATCCTGCGTACAGCGGTCATCGTCGAGGAGACAGACGAGAACGACGACACGGTACAGACAGGCCGCACGGTCACGATCCAGAATCTCGACACAAAAGAGAAGAGCACATATAAGATCGTGGGAACGACAGAGGCAGACCCTCTGAACGGCAAACTGTCCAACGCGTCTCTGGTAGGAGCTCATCTTCTTGGCATGAAGGCCGGCGAGAAGGTCGAATTCGCTATCCCTGACGGTATTGCCAGATACAAGGTCGTGGAGGTCAAGAGATAATGGCTGACAATCAGAACAATCCTCAGGTGCCTGCGGAAGAGCGGGAGCTCACCGAAAAGGAGATAGGCGAACA
Source organism: Anaerovoracaceae bacterium (assembly GCA_045116695.1). Lineage (GTDB taxonomy): Bacteria > Bacillota > Clostridia > Peptostreptococcales > Anaerovoracaceae > Crickella. The sequence continues at coordinate 5,600 of JBGUME010000085.1, forward strand.
GAGACAGATCAAAAGGAAGAAGCTCGAAGAGCTCCGCGAGATGGGCAGGGACCCGTATCTCGAGGAGACCTTTGACGTGACTGCCTGGTCAAAGGACATCAAGGACAACTTCGATGCCATGGAAGATCAGGAGGTCAGAGTGGCCGGCCGTATCATGGCGTTCCGCCGCATGGGCAAGGTAGCGTTCGTAGATCTGCAGGACAAGCAGGGACGCATCCAGGTCTTTGTGGCGCGCGACAACATCGGCCAGGACGAGTACAACATCTTCAAGACTTATGACACGGGCGACATACTGGGCATCACGGGCGAGGTCTTCAGGACCAAGACCGGTGAGATTAGCATCAGGGCCCGCGAGGTCAGGCTGCTCTGCAAGTCCCTTCAGGTGCTGCCTAACAAGTGGCATGGCCTCAAGGACACAGATCTGAGATACCGCCAGAGATACGTCGACCTCATCATGAACGAGGATGTCAGAGACACGTTCATGAAGCGCGCTAAGATCATCAGCACGATGCGCAGGGTACTTGAAGAGGACTACGACCTTATCGAGGTCGAGACACCGGTGCTCGGCAACATCGCGGGAGGAGCTGCCGCAAGACCGTTCCTGACCCACCATAACACTCTGGACCTCGACATGACGCTCAGAATATCCCTTGAGCTCCACCTCAAGAGACTTATCGTAGGCGGACTCGACGGAGTCTATGAGATCGGCAAGGTCTTCAGAAACGAGGGCATGGACAAGAACCACAGCCCTGAGTTCACCTCGATGGAGGCATACAAGGCTTACGTGAACCTCGAGACCATGATGGATCTCATGGAGCAGGTGACATACAAATGCGCGATGGCAGTCAACGGTACGCCTATCGTCAAGTATGGTGATAAGGAATTCGACGTGACACCGCCGTGGAACAAGATCGACATGACGGAGGCGGTCATCAAAGTGACAGGCATCCCGTTCGATAAGATCGACAGCGATGAAGAGGCCATCGAAGCCGCCAGGAAATAC
>JBGUME010000086.1:0-12001 GCA_045116695.1 Anaerovoracaceae bacterium
ATGTGACAACGCTTTCGATATCTACGCGTGTGAAACCGGTCATCGTGAAAGCGTCCAGCTTGCGCGCAGCATGCACCGCGTCCTCTATCTTGACGATGTGTCTTGTCTCGACTGTAAGGATCGTGTTGAACTCCTCGGTCATCAGAACGACCTGGTAATTGTTCTGCAGCGCTGCTTCTCTCAGTGCTTCCGGAAAACTGCTGTAGTTCTCGAAGTTAAGCAGATGGAACATGGTGCTGTTGAGGACGTTATCGGAATAGTTCTCTCCGTAGAGTATCTTATCCATTACCTGTTCGATGAGCATGCTGTAGGTAATGCTTCCGTTGTCGTCTATTGTGATGATAGGAAGTTTGACCTTTTCTGCGGCCTTTACGACTTCATCATCCACTTTTGCGAGGCCATCCTCGTTGAGGTATAGGACAAGAGCGCTGATGCCCTTCTTGCCGAGTCCTGTAACGATCTTCTTCTGAGCCTCTATGTCATCCTTGATGGACCAGAAATGGGTTATTACCATCTGGGCTTCTTCGCCGTTACGCTCGACGCCCTTGTCCACATCCTGCTCATCGAATACCGAAACGGATCTTACACGTCTGTCCAGCTCGTCCGCGCAGGCTACCACGCGGCTCAGTCTGAACGCATCCAGTTTAAGGCAGTCATTTAAACATATCTTCATATCTTTTCTCCGTGACGGACCCGCTTACCGAGGATCCTTGTCGTTGTTGTCGAAGCTTACGACTTCGCGGTCATTCTTTTCGTCGACTGCAGCTTTGAGCTTTTCGAGCTCTTCTTTCATCTTTCTGCGCTGCTCTTCTTCCTGCTCCTTGGCGATGCGCCTTGCCTCTTCGGCTTCTTCCTTGTTGCGGCGCTCGATGTCCTTCATCTCGCTGTCGAATTCCGCCTTTATGGTCTCAGGATCGGCTTCGCCCGTGAAAAGTCTCTCAAACTGGTCTCCGTCCAGAGTCTCGATCAGAAGCAGTGCCTGAGCGACTCTTTCGAATGCCGCGTCATACTCCTTCAGGAGATCTCTTGTTTCAGAATAGCACTGGCTGAGCAACGCGCGGATCTCGTGGTCGACTTCGGACGCGACTTCCTCAGAGTAGTTCTGGCGTGTCGAGAAGTCTCTTCCCAGGAATACCTCGTCACTCGTGCTGAACGACACAGGTCCCAGTTTTTCGCTGAATCCGTATTTGGTTATCATCTGCCTTGCGATCTCAGTAGCACGCTCCAGGTCGTTGCTGGCTCCTGTCGAGATATCGTCTAGCTTGAGTTCCTCAGCAACACGTCCGCCCAGCAGATGCTTGATAGTGTTGATCATGTGGCCTTTGGTCTCAAAGAACCTGTCCTCTTCCGGCAGCCACATCGTGAATCCGCCGGCCATTCCTCTTGGGATGATAGTGATCTGATGCACAGGGTCCGATCCCGGAGTCGCTCTCATGACGATGGCGTGACCCGCCTCATGATAAGCGGTCAGCTTCTTTTCCGCGTCGGAGATGACTCTGGACTTCTTCTGAGGTCCGGCCATTACCTTTGTGGTGGCCTCTTCGATCTCATCCATCCTGATCTTTGTTCCGTTACGTCTCGCTGTCAGCAGAGCTGCCTCATTGATGAGGTTCTCGATGTCCGCGGGCGAGAATCCCGGTGTCCTCTTGGCTAGCACCTCAGGTGAAACATCATCGTCGAGCGGCTTGTTCTTTGTATAAAGTCTGAAGATCTCTTCCCTCGCCTTGATGTCAGGCATACCGATGACGACCTGTCTGTCGAATCTGCCCGGTCTCAGAAGAGCCGGGTCGAGTACGTCAGGTCTGTTGGTCGCGGCCAGGATTATGATACCGAGGTTGCCGTCGAATCCGTCCATCTCAACAAGCAGCTGGTTGAGGGTCTGCTCTCTTTCGTCGTTGCCGCCGCCGAGGCCCGCGCCCCTGCGTCTTCCGACAGCGTCGATCTCATCGATGAACACGATGCACGGAGCGTTCTTCTTGGCCTCGTTAAAGAGGTCTCTTACTCTGGAAGCTCCGACACCAACGAACATCTCCACGAAGTCCGAACCGGAGATTGTGAAGAACGGCACTCCCGCCTCACCGGCGCATGCGCGCGAGATATATGTCTTACCTGTACCCGGCTGGCCAACCAGCAGCACGCCCTTAGGAATGCGTGCTCCCAGCTTGGTGTACTTTCCCGGGTTCTTCAGGAAGTCCACTATTTCTGAGAGTTCTACCTTCTCCTCTTCGAGTCCGGCGACATCCTTGAACGTGATCGACTTGGCGTCGCTCTTATAAAGCCTCGCCCGGTTTTTTCCGAACTGGAAGGCCTGTTTGTTGCCTCCCTGGCTCATCATGAAATAGAAGAGGAAACCCATTGCCGCTATCATAAGGATAGTAGGCAGTATGCTGAGCAGAGTGTACTCGCTCTTTGGAGGGTCACTGTCGAGCTCCAGCTTGCCTTTTTCAAGCATCGGGTTTATCGTCTTCTCTTCAAGGTAGCTGATCTCCACCAGAGATGGAGAGTATGTCACTTCCTTGGTCCCGTCTTTCTTTGTGCCCGTCAGCCTTCTGTCGGTGATGTTTACGCTCTCAAAGTCGCCTCTTTCAAGATGTGTGCTGAACTGTGAGAACTTCACTTCTTTGACTTCAGTGCTGTCTGACAGTCCGCGGACCATCATGGAAAGCGCGAGCACGACCACAAAGATTATCAGGTATGTACCTATGCTGCGTCCGATATTCTTCAATTCTTGTTTTCCTTTCTCTATCTAAAAAGTGGCACTAAAAAAGCCTCTTCTTTTGTGTCCCGAGCACAAATTTTATCATATTGTCTCGTCAAGTTCAATCAAAAGAACACGCTTCGTTGAGTCTGTAATATGAAATTTTGGTGAAAACCTGCCTTTTGTCCTCTCGCGTTCACCGGCGAAATGATCGCTCGGCAGGACCCACAGTACTTCACTGTCGATGCAGACCATGAGTATGCTGTCTCTGGCGGCTTTTCTTACTTTGGAGTCTACAAGAAGATCCTGTATCTTTTTGCTGCCGTTCTTCATCGGAAGGTAGTCACCCTCGCGTCTTGTGCGGAGTTCGATATCTCCCAGTCTGCCCGGATACTCCCTGTTGAATTCATCAAAATCGAAGGCAGCATAAGGAGCGTCCTCATCCGGGGCGAATTCCTTTGCCATTACCACCTGCGGATAGATGGCAATGCTGTCATCCGGCAGGATGACCTCTTCTGTCGCGGAGAAGATGATCTTGTCATATTCACGGCGGGCTCTGATACCGTACGGAAGGTCTATGCCCGCTGAAGGATGCTCGCTGTAAATGAGACTGACTACCGCCGTTACGTTCTCGTATGTAGCGCAGGACTCCAGCCTTAAAAGGCTAAAGACCATGCTTACAACACGGCTGTTGATGGAAGGTGGATTATCCTTGAGTTTGGTGATATCCAGGACAGCCTCCTCCTTTTCGCTGTTGATGTCTACGCAGTCGATGTAGTCAGTCAGCGCGATGTCTCTCAGCAGAGTGTCATCCATATAGGCCAGACCGGCATAGCGTCTCAGGTTGTCCTTGATTTTCGGATTATAGTTCTTTTCGAGATACGGGATCAGCTCGTTTCTGATCTTGTTTCTCGTGTATGTGTTCTCATCGTTCGATTTGTCGATGTTTGGTTTCAGCTTGTTCTCTTTGATATACGCTTCGATGTCCTTGCGCTCTACGTTGAGGAGAGGACGCACTATAAGATAGCCTCCCTCGGAAACTCTTACCGCCGGGATACCGGCCAGTCCGTGAGGTCCCGTCCCGCGTATCAGTCTGAAGAGCACTGTCTCCGCCTGGTCATCCGCGTTGTGAGCGACCGTGATCACGATCTTGTCAGAAGGCACGCCGGTCTCCTCGAGTTCTGCCGCGACCTCGTCAAATATCTGGTATCTGATCTCACGACCTGCTTCCTCATGGGAGATGCCGAGTTCCTCCGCAAGATCCTTGCATGAAGCTTCGTAGATGCGAAGGTCCAGATCAAGGCGCTCGCAGATGTCCGTCAGATGATCGGCTTCCTCGTAGGCTTCAGGTCTAAGCATGTGATTGATATGTACCGGTACCAGCACGAGATCGTACATGTCCGCGATGCTTGAGAGAGCATGCAGAAGGCACAGCGAATCAGGCCCGCCGGAAACGCCGATGATGACAGCAGAGCCGGGAGCGATGAGACCGTTATCTATGATAGTGTCGATGATATAATTCCGTTTCATGCCCTTTTTATGTGCCGCTAAATCCCGAAGAATCTCTTACCGTTTTCTGTCAGGATGCGCGCGGCCTCTTCGTATTCAAGTCCTTTCAGGACTGCCATGCGCCGCACTATGTGCTCGATATATTCTGATCTGTTTGGACGGCCGCGCAGAGGTTCAGGTGCCATATACGGTGCGTCGGTCTCCGACAGCAGGTATTCTATAGGTACCCGTCTGACCACCTCAGCTGCCTTCTTTCCGTTTTTGAATGTGACCGGGCCGCCGAGCGAGATGGTGGCTCCAAGTTTTACGTATTCCAGAGCGAGCTCGGGTGAGCCCGAGAAGCAGTGCATCTGAACGCGCGCGTCGGGCTCGCTGCCGCCGCCTGCGGCGGGGCGGGCCGGGAACCACGACTTGCGTTCATTGGAGAATGCTCCCTCCTCTTTGAGGATGTCCATGGTCAGCTGATGCGCGTCACGCGAATGTATCATGATTGGCATCTTAAGTTCGTTTGCCAGCCTTATTTGTTTTCTGAAAAGCTCCTGCTGCTCTTCTCTGTCGTCCGTGCCATAGTAATAATCGAGACCTATCTCGCCTATGGCAACGGCCTTAGGATCGGCAGCCAGCTTTCTTATCTCTTCGATGTCTGCGTCTGTGTATGTCGACGCGTGGTCGGGATGTATCCCGACGGCCGCGTGGCACCACTGATAGTCATGCGAGTCCCTAAGCGCCTGCTTAGCCGACTCGACACAATCCGCCACGTCAATGATGAAGGCGACCTCAGACGCCTCTATCCCGGCCGCCAGAGATCGCCGCTCTTCATCAGTGTATTTCTCGAAATTCAGATGTGTATGTGCGTCAAACAGCATTACTTAGCTCCGAGCGCGTACAGCTCCTCAAGCTCCTTGTCGATGTCGAGTCTCGGGAAGAGCATGTCGCCCTTCTCCACCTTGCATCCGTCCATCTGGTAGAACTCAAAAGCATCCTCCCATACTACAGGCACGTCCGCCAGTCCCAGCTGGGCTCTCATGCGGTCTGTGGTCGTATGCATGTAAGGCTCGATCAGTATCGAGACTATTCTGAGAGCCTCTGCGAGGTTCCTCATTACTGTGTCGAGCTCAGCCTTTTTTGTCTCGTCCTTCGCGAGGACCCAAGGAGTCTTCTCATCGATGTATTTGTTTGCGCGTCTGATGAGGATCCATATCTCCTCAAGCGCCAGATTGAACTGGAATTCGTCCATTTTTTCCGCGACTCTGTCGGCTGCCGAGGTCGCAAGTGAAATGAGCTCCTCATCTATCTCGTCCTTGGTCGCAGCAGCCGGAACTTCACCGCCGCAGTACTTGGCTATCATGGAGACCGTCCTGGAGAGGAGGTTTCCTAGGTCGTTGGCGAGGTCGAAGTTCATTCTTCTAAGCATCACCTCGTTGGTGAATATGCCGTCCTGTCCGAATGTATACTCGCGGAGCAGGAAGTACTTGAGAGCGTCGATTCCGTAGCGGTCGATCAGGACCACAGGATCGATCACGTCCTGCCCCTTAGCGGCCTTGGATTTTGACACCTTCTCTCCTCCGAGAAGCAGCCACCCATGTCCCCTTACCTGCTTAGGCAGAGGCAGATCCGCGCTCATCAGCATCGCAGGCCAGATGATGGAGTGGAATCTCACGATCTCCTTTCCTACCAGGTGGACGTCCGCAGGCCAGTACTTGTCGTACTTTTCAGGCTCATCAGGCCAGCCCAGTGCGGTGATATAGTTGGAGAGAGCGTCTACCCATACGTACATGACGTGTTTAGGATCGTTCGGTACAGGAATGCCCCAGTCGAAGGTGCATCTCGAAACACAAAGGTCCTCAAGGCCCTGCTCAATGAAGCTTCTCATCTCATTTCTTCTGGTCTCAGGCTCCAGGAATTCTGGATGCTCGTCATAGAGTTTCAGGATCTTGTCAGCGTAGTTGGACAGTTTGAAGAAATACGCTTCTTCGCTTGCCTTCTCAACAGGTCTGCCGCAGTCAGGGCACTTCCCGTCCACCAGCTGGCTCTCTGTCCAGAACGATTCGCAAGGCGTGCAGTACAGGCCTTCATATGTTCCTTTATATATATCGCCCTTTTCGTACATTCTCTGCCAAATCTTCTGGACTCTGCTCATATGTCTCTCTTCCGTAGTCCTGATGAAGTCATCATAAGAGATCTCCATGGTTGCCCACAGGTCCTTGATTCCGGCGACTATCTCGTCGACATACTCCTGCGGAGTAACGCCCTTTTCTATCGCCTTGGTCTGGATCTTCTGTCCGTGCTCGTCAGTGCCTGTAAGGAACATGACGTCGTATCCCTGCAGTCTCTTGAAGCGCGCCATGGCATCCGCCATTACAGTGCAGTAAGTGTGTCCGATGTGCAGGTTCGAACTCGGATAATAGATCGGTGTCGAAATGTAGTAAGTGCCTTTGTTCTCCATTGTTTCCTTCTTTCCGCTCGAATGAGAGCTTCTAGTTTGCTGCGTATTCCTTCTCGTCGATGCTCCAGTCGCCGCTCTCCGGTTCTTTTTCAAACACGAATGAATCCACGAGTCTTGACGTTGCTACCGCGAGTGCCCAGATGGCTGCGCTTATGACCAGTGCGCCGAATACGGATATCTCGATTTTCTTGTTCTTCATGTCTTTTCTCCTTTTGCAGTCCCACCCCAAAAGTCAACATTAAGATTATACCACGCATGCAAGCCGATGTGCTATCATAAAGACATGAAAATGCCTGACAGAAGAAAACTGAAAAGAGGCGCTTATACAGCGGCGCAGTGGACCTGGGGCCTGCCTCAGACCATGATCGGGGCTGCCCTCTTCATGGCGCACAGAAAGAACGAGCACTTCGACTACAACGGAGCGCGTGCCACGGTATGGGATAAGGACTCCGGAGTCTCTCTCGGAAGGTATATTTTTGTGCCACGCAGCAGAAGCGGCAAAGTGGATGATTTTCTGCTCAATCACGAGTACGGTCACACGCTCCAGTCGCTGATCCTGGGGCCGTTCTACCTCATCTTTGTCGGAGCTCCTTCCATCCTCTGGAACCGGCTCCCTCATTTCAGACGCAAAAGAAAACGGACCGGAAAGTCTTACTACTCCGCTCCGTTTGAAAGTTCAGCCAACCGCCTTGCCGCAAGAGCCGGCCACAGGCATCATCACTAATACCTGTTACCACTCAGTGCCCGCGCCTGCCGCGAGCGCTTTTTCATATATCAGCTTTGCCGCTGTCAGATCCTGAGATGCGACCCCCACTGATTCAAATACTATTATTTCATCATCGTTCTCACGTCCGGCTATGCGTCCGTCAATGACGTCGCCCAGACTTCCCTGTATATCGCTGTCCTTTATTGTTCCGTCAGCCAGCGGTATGAGCAGATCGCCCGACTCCGAGAGCACCGCGTCCTTGAAGTCGCAGATTATCTTCGAAGCACGTGGCAGCACCGCCGGATCGAGCTCGTGTTTCTCAGGCTCATATGTACCGACACAGCTTATGGTGCAGCCTGGCTTGATCTTTGTCCCGTCAAAGACCGGCACAGACGATGTCGTGACAGTGATCACCAGGTCCGCGTCCTCAACTGCCTGATCAGCGCTTTCCGCCGGCAGTATCTCTGCGCCATAGTGTCCGAGTTCTTCCCGCATCTTCTCGCAGAATGCCTCTAATCTCCCGTGGTTGCGCGAGTATACCCAGACCTTTTCAAGTTTTCTTACGCAGAGCATCGCCTCAAGCTGCTCAGGCGCCTGTCCACCTGTCCCAATAAGCGCTCCTACCCTGCAATCCTTCTTCGCGAGTATGTCGAACGCCGCTCCTGATGCCGCGCCTGTCCTCATGCGTGTGACCGTCGATCCGTCGAGCATCGCCACTATATATCCCGTCTTTCCGTCAAGCAGAAGCACCTGGGCCGGGCACGCTTCGAGCCCTATCTCAGGGTTGTGAGGAAAAACGCTGATGATCTTCACGGCTGCCGCCTCTTCAGAAGCTGCGTAAGACGGCATAAAGAGAAATGTCCCCTCATGCGCCGGAGCCTTGATGCCCGTCCGGAGCGGAACCTCTACCGTGCCGTTTGCGATCATCCGGAATGCGGTTTTGTCGGCCTCTACGATATCTCTCATAGAGACCACACTCTTGATTTCTTTCTCGTTAAGCAGAAGCATATATCCGTACCTCCGTTGTTATTATAGGAATCATTATAAAATATTTCACAGAAAAAGAGGATGGTTTTGGCCATCCTCTTCATCGTTGTTTTGATTATTCTGCTTTCTGCTTGCGGCCGATTTCAAGACCCATCCTGAACGCTTCAACGTTAGGTGCGATCAGTTTTTCCTTGGCAGCAAACTTATGAGCAATGCCCTTTTCGATGACTTCTGCCGGAACGGCATCAGTTGCTCCGACATAAACGCCCAGCATGATGACATTGAGCGCTCTAGGATTGCCGATGTCGATGGACATCTGTGTTACAGGCGCCTTGATGACATTGATATCATCTCTCTCAATCGGGTCAGTAACGATAGTGCTGTTCACAAACAGGTTTCCGCCCGGCTTGAGGTTGTCGATGAACTTATGGAGCGACGGTCCGTTCATGACCACGAGGTCCTCGAGGCTGTAGCTTACAGGAGCTCCGATAGGATCATCTGAAATAACTACGTAGCAGTTTGCAGTGCCGCCTCTCATGGCAGCGCCGTACGAAGGGAAGAATGTGACGTTGAGGTCAGTAGCCTGCGAGGTAGCCTCTGCCAGAAGCTTGCCCATTGTCATAACTCCCTGCCCGCCGAATCCGGCGATCATAAGATTTCTTTCCATGGTCTGCCTCCTTTACTGCTTCTTCTCTCCGCCGTCACGGAATACTCCGAGCGGATACTCTGCAAACATCTTCTCTCTGAGGAAGTCGAGCGACTTGAGCGGGTCAAGGCCCCAGTTTGTAGGGCAGGACGTAACGATCTCAACGATCGAATAGCCCTTTCCCTCGAGCTGATACTTGAATGCCTTCTTGATGGCGTTTCTGGCCTTGATGACGTTCTGCGGCGTATCGCAGCTGACTCTCTCAATGTAGTAAGGAGCTGTCAGCTGGTTGATGATCTCCGACATGTGCATCGGATAGCCGTGCTCTTCAGGATTACGGCCGCCAGGTGTAGTTGTCGACTTCATGCCTACGAGCGTTGTAGGAGCCATCTGGCCGCCTGTCATGCCGTAGATGCCGTTGTTTACGAAGATGACCGTGAAGTTCTCGCCTCTGTTGGCAGCCGAGAGTGTCTCAGCCAGTCCGATGGCAGCGAGGTCTCCGTCGCCCTGATATGTGTAAACGAGCGAATTCGGGGACGATCTCTTGATTCCTGTCGCAACGGCGCCTGCTCTTCCGTGAGCAGCGATGGTCTCATCGCATGTAACGTAGAACTGTCCGAGTCCGCAGCAGCCGACGCCCTCTACTCTTACGAGGTTATCGAGCTGTCCGAGTTCTTCGGCAGCCTCGCCGATGATCTTGTGGATAGTGCTGTGCATGCAGCCCGGGCAGAATCCCGATACAGCACCTTCAATGATTCCCTTGGTCCTGGTATAGACTTTCTTTTCCTCAGCCATTACAGCACCTCCTTAATGAATTCCATTGCGCCCTTCTTGACCTGGTCGTTGGTCAGCAGCTGACCGCCGGATCTGAGGACTTCGTGGATAGGGCATCTGCCCTGTACCGCGTAATCGATATCCCATCTCATCTGTGCAGGGATCGACATCTCTACATCGATGATTCCCTTGACTCTGTTGAAGTCGAGGCTTTTGAATGTGTCGTATGGGAACGGCGAAACAGTGATCGGTCTGATCATGCCTGCCTTGATCCCCTCGGCTCTGAGCTCTCTGATGACAGCTCTGCAGATACGGGCGCTGATTCCGTAAGCAGCGAATACGATCTCTGCGTCGTCCATCATGTACTCTTCTACTCTGATGTCCTTGTCCCATGTCTCATACATGGCTGCAGCATCGATGTTTACCTTCTCCTGTCCATCGCCTACCGATCCCGGTCTGCAGAATGCCTGCTGTCCGAGCGGGTGTCCGATGATAGCTCTCGGCAGGAACTTTGCCCTGCACTCAGCGAGCTCCTCGTCCGTCTTCATAGGCGGAAGTACGACAGGCTCCATCATGGTGCCCATAACACCGTCTGTGAGGACAAGTACCGGGTTCTGGTCTCTCTCCGCGAGGTCATATGCCTCATATACCATGTCTACGCACTCCTGCACCGAATCCGGAGCGAGTACGATCATTCTGAATCCACCGTTGCCGGATGCCTTGGTCGCCTGCAGGTAGTCCTGCTGCGCCGGCTGGATGGCTCCGATTCCCGGGCCGCCTCTCTGAACGTTTACATAGACCATTGGGATACGCGCTGATGCGCAGTAGCTGACTCCTTCGCTGTAAAGCGAGATGCCGCACGAGCTTGATGAGCTCATGGCTCTGATTCCTGTCGAAGCAGCGCCGTACAGCATGTTTACGGAAGCGACTTCGCTCTCGCCCTGTACGAATGTGCCGCCCACTTCAGGGAGCCTTCTTGCCATGTACTCCGGGATCTCGTTCTGCGGAGTGATAGGATAGCCTGCAAAGAAGCGGCAGCCTGCTCTAACGGCAGCTTCTGCGATCGCCTCTGTACCTTTCATGAATACTCTTTCTGCCATGTCACTCTCCTTTCCTATCTCCACACTTCTATAGCGGACTCAGGGCAGATCTGTGCGCACATTGCGCATCCGATGCAGTCCTCAGGCCTTGCGGAAGTCGCGTAGAGATATCCCTTGGAATTGACTTTTTCGCCGATCTCGAGGCACTTCTTTGGGCACGAGATGACGCAGTAGGAGCATGATTTGCAGGCTTCAGTCGTGATTTCGATCCTTGCCATTTATTGTCCTCCTTCTTAAAACAATATCTTGTTATTCTAATCAACCCATGAGTACGTCAGGAAGAGATCAAGAGGCACCAGGGCCTTGTCTGTCATTGCCTGCGCCTCTTCGAAGATATCCCTTCTGACGCACGCGCTGTTGACAGTGGTGAAACCGTCGAACAGCCTGTCGATCTTTTCCAGACCATCCATGAATTCATTAACGGTAGTTGCGTATCCGAGATTCGGATTGCCGAGTATGTATATGTGGTCGAGCCTCATGGACCCGAGAATGTGCTGCATAGTGCCGTCTATGGCGTCGACGCTCTTTGTCCACGGTCTGTACGGATTCACGATGTAGACAGGCACGGCATCGTCCTTGCCCAGAAGATCGCTGTACGCGCCCGCGAACTTGGCCGCCTGATGGCCACCGCCTATGTCAAGGAGGGTATAGTGATCGGATATGAGCGATACCCTGACTCCACCCACCATGACCGGCGCGTCAAGATACTGATCCTGATAAATGATGTTGACGCCCCTCTTCGCGAAGTCCTGCTGCATGTCACGCGACCTGTACAGAGGCTTTGTCTGGTCCAAGTCAAAAAGGTCGACCTGTCTGCCTGTCTTCTGTGCCAGCTTGTTCGCGATATTCAGCACTATCTCACTCTTGCCGGAGCCCGCTTCGCCAATGAAAACGAAGTTTTTCTTCTCATCCATCAACTGTTCAAATGTCTTGTCTGCTTCGTAAAATAATCCCATTTTTTATAAAAAATAGCCGTCCCCTTACGCCCGGAGCCGACTTCATTCTATATTACCCATTATTACAACCGTTGCGCCGGATGCCCAGTTTGCCCTTCTTCCAGCACATATATTGTACCTTTTTTTGAGTTATTAATTCAAGTGAATTATTGGTGAAGAAATTTCTGGCGGCGCGACTT
>JBGUME010000087.1:0-2055 GCA_045116695.1 Anaerovoracaceae bacterium
ATCATACATAATTCAAGACTGAAACAATACAGAGAGCCCTTCGGGGCAGTGGAAGCAGGGACGAAAGTCTCTCTTTCACTTTTTATAGAAGATGAACAGCCGGAGAGCGTCCAGCTGATGCTTTGGCGCGGCGAGGATCCTAATCCGCAGTTCATTGAAATGAAAGACAACGGCGGCGGCAGGTTCTCTGCCGAGGTCGCCGTGCCGGACGAGGGATGCCTGCTCTGGTACGCTTTTGAGATAGAGACCGAAAGCGAGGGCGACAGGCATGTCTTTTATTACGGCAATAATACGGAAAATCTGGGCGGCGAAGGAGCCGCCTGCGGAGATGATCCTCACCGCTACCAGATAACTGTGTTCAAGAAGGCTGAAGTGCCGGAGTGGTACAAGGACGGAATAATCTATCAGATATTCCCGGACAGGTTTGCCCGAGATAAGGACTGGCGAGAGAGATGCAAAGAAGCCATCAAAAGGGTCAACGACAGACGAACGGACACAAAGCGTGTCATCGAGGAGGAATGGACAAAGCCTGCCTACTATGTGCGCGGGGAGGGTAACAGCATCGCGGAGTGGCCTGTATACGGCGGAAGCCTGAAGGGAATCGAGGAAAAGCTCGATTACCTCAGATCGCTTGGTGTTACCGGCATATATCTCAACCCTGTATTCGAGGCGACGTCAAATCACCGCTACGATACCGCGGACTATATGCACATCGACCCGGCGCTGGGTACTGATGAGGACTTCGTGAACCTTGCAGATGCTGCCCGCAAGAGAGGCATACGCATCATCCTTGACGGAGTCTTCAGCCACACGGGATCGGACAGCATCTACTTTGACAGATACGGCAATTATCCGGGCGCGGACGGCAAAGGAGCATACGGAAATGAGGACTCGCCATACCGCGGCTGGTATAAGTTTGACATGAACGAAAGCTACGGCTACAGGTCGTGGTGGGGCGTCGAGGATCTGCCGGAAGTGATCGAAGAAAACGAGAGCTTCAGAAAGTTCATACTGGGCGAGGACGGTGTTGTCGCGCACTGGCTTAAGATGGGAGCGTCGGGATGGAGACTGGATGTGGCAGATGAACTGCCTGACTCGTTCATCGCCGAGACACGTGCCAGGATCAAGGCTACAGACCCGGAAGCCCTTCTCATAGGCGAGGTCTGGGAGGACGCCAGCAATAAGATAAGCTACGGCGAGAGGCGCAGGTACTTCATGGGCGATGAGCTCGACGGCACCATGCACTATCCGCTGAGAGACATACTTCTCGACTATGTCAACTACACCATAAGCGCGGGCAAGGCATCAGACAAGCTTATGAGCCTGGCCGAGAACTACCCGCCGGAGAACCTCTACGGAGCGCTTGCTCTTATAGGAAGCCATGACAGAGAACGTATCATGACCATGATGGCGGGCGAACAGGACTACAAGTCTGCGACCCGCAAGGTCAGGCTTCTTTCGACCCTTCAGTACTGCCTGCCGGGAGTCCCTTGCGTCTACTACGGTGATGAAGTAGGCCTGATGGGAGAAAAGGATCCTTCGAACAGAAGCTGCTATCCATGGGGCCATGAAAACCTGGACCTCGGATACCACTATAGGATGCTGGGTCTCATATACGATGAGCATCCGGCTCTGAAGAATGGCGGCTACAGGTATCTTTCCGGAAACTACGGTCTTAGCGAGGACATTTTCGCGTTCACCAGAAGCGGAAAGGATGTCTCGGGTACTGAAGAGACTGTTCTGGTGCTTGCCAACAGAAGCTACAGCCCTGCTGAGCTGGATCTCAGCAGCATCGATGAACTGAAGTGCGGATACGCGCTGGAACTCATGACGGGGGAGGAGATCCCTCTTGATGAAAACGGCAGCATCGGAAAGATAAAGATGGAAGAGCTGTCTTCCATGGTCATAAGCCTCAGAGCCGAAAAGCCGCAGACGGAAGATCTCGGAAGGAGCGCGGGGGTCATATGCCATATAAGCTCGCTTCCGGGCAGAAAACTGGGGAAAGGCGCGAGAGATTTTGTCGACTTCATAGCATCCGCGGGGTTCAGCATATGG
>JBGUME010000088.1:0-2957 GCA_045116695.1 Anaerovoracaceae bacterium
ACTACTACTGTTCAATCCCATCGATCTCAGAGGCATTCCGACAGCCAATGATGATAGGACGTTGGCTGTCTGGCTGCGTCCAAAGATGTTTGATATGGATCCATCAGACGATGTGATAAACATATTGTTCCTTGATGAGATATCCGCAGCACCGCAGTCGGTACAGGCTGCGGCTTATCAGATAACACTTGACCGGACTGTAGGCGAACACAAACTGCCGGCAAACTGTATCGTTATCGCGGCAGGCAATAGGGTCACTGACAAGTCGGTCGCTTATAAGATGCCCAAAGCACTAGCCAACAGACTGTTACATCTTGAGATGTCTACTGATATGCAATCATGGAGATCATGGGCTGTAGCTCATGGGATCAATGAAAAGGTGATAAGCTTTCTGTCATTCAAGCCGGATCGCCTTATGAGATTCGATACGTCAGCGGACGATCTTGCCTTTGCCACCCCGAGAACATGGGAGATGGTAAGTCATCTGCTTGACTGCGCAAATGGAGACATAGAGGAAAAGTTCACACTTTTATCAGGCATTGTAGGAAGTGGTACCGCTGTTGAGTTTCGCACATGGGCGAGAGTATTTGACAGGCTGCCGGACATAGAGGGCATATTCAAAGGTACGGAACATACAGTCCCGGATGGGACTGACGTGCTCTATGCATTGGTATCCTCGATGGCAAGATATGCCTTTGAACACAGGGATGATCTTGACGGCATAGCAAGGTCCATAGAATACGCCGAGCAGCTGCCGCCGGATTATTCTGTCGTACTGATGCAGGACTATATGGACATAGAAGAAGGATTCACCGGTAAGCTTATGACGATGCCTGAGTATTTAAAATGGGTGCGCAGCAAAGGAGCCTTAATTAACGGTATGCATAGCTAGAGAAAGATCAGTATGGAAATAAGCATTGAAAAACAGCAGGAATACATTCGCAGGATCCTTACAGCAAGAATGGCTGTCCTTTCGCAAAACGGATTTTTCGGACTGCTTCTTATGCACATGAAATTTGCGCTTGATGAAAACATAGGAACAGCAGCGACAGACGGAGAGAGGATATACTTTGCGCCGAGTTTTCTTGATGATTTATCTGAGGACGAACTGATTTTTATACTTATGCATGAAATAATGCATATCGCGCTAAGACATGTGTTCAGGGTAGGAGACAGGGACAGGCTTTTATTCAACATCGCCTGCGACATTGTGGGCAACTCCAATATCCTGCTTGCAGCCGGAATGAATAAAAAGAGTATTACTCTTACAGGATACGGTGAAGCTATGCACGTTGCACCGAATGGGGCAGAAGGCTATCGTCATAGTGCAGATGAAGTATATGAGATGCTGCTTGCGCATGGATATCGGAGCACGGTTCAGAGCAGCTCTTACGAATTTGCAGATGATCATTCCAAATGGGGTGAATGCATCACGGAGGACCTTGCTGAAGAGTGGGCAAGCCGTATCAGGGACGCTTATGAAGCTGCGAGCTCCGGCGGAACTGGAAAGGGAAGAGGTGTTATACCGTGTGGGGTCGAAAGAGAACTCAAAGAGCTTTTCGAACCCAAGACCGACTGGCGAACGCTGCTGAATGACTTTGTGCAGGAAGAGATTGTGGACTATTCATTCACTCCGCCGGACAGACGTTTTTCAGACAGCCCGTTCTTTTTGCCTGACTTCAACGAAGTTGAAACAACTGTTAAGAATGTTCTGTTCATGATAGATACATCAGCTTCTATGTCTGAAGAAGAGATCACTGAGGCATACTCGGAGATAAAAGGCGCAATTGATCAGTTTGGGGGCAGGCTTGAAGGCTGGCTGGGCTTCTTTGATGCCCGAGTGATCCCACCGGCTCCCTTCATCGATGAAAATGAATTCATTGTTATCAGGCCCCGAGGCGGAGGGAGTACAAGTTTTGATATTATTTTTAAATACATCCGTGATGAGATGGTTGATAAGGAGATCGCCAGCCTTATAATAATGACGGACGGATATGCACCGTTTCCGGAGAGATCCGTTTCGATGGGCATACCTGTTCTATGGATGATAAACAACGATGATGTAACACCGCCATGGGGAAAAGTCGTCAGATTATGATTTAGCCGAAGAGGAAATGAGGGTGTGATCAGGATGATGAAAGGAGAAACGCAAAATGGATCCCTATAAAGAATCATTTGATGAATATCTTGAGAATAAGAAAAAACTCCGGCGGCAATATATGGATACTATCCTGCCTGAGCTTGACAAGATCCAAGAGTACAATTCTTCTTGTAAAGACGGACGATATAAGAACGTATTGATAATTGAACGCGTTGAGTATGGCGCTCTTGGTACAGTTGAGCATTGGCTGTCGCATAACAATATCAAATCGGCGTACTATCTGGCAGAAACAAACCCGTATGTTCTGCGCTGGCGTGAAGGAGATTTCTTCTCTGAGTTTCTGTTTGCTTCGAATGAACTTGACAACTTTGATCAGAAAGACAATGTGTTGGTTTTAGCAAACTATGATATGACTGAACTAAAAGCACGAGAGCATTTGAATAAGCTGGTGAGTGAACGAATCGCTAAAGACACATCTGTTGAAGGCGGGGAAAGAAAGCTGAACGAGTTTTGGTATATAATCGCGACAGCATACTCTGGGGGCCGTTTTGGCTACGAACCATTATCAGAAAAGGACATTGCAAATTTTGATTACGTCATCAGATTGGAGAGCTTCTGAAAGGAGAAATAATGCAAAAGGCGATAGATACCAGAATAAGAGAGCTTAAACAGTCACCAATATTTGCATTAACCAAAGGAAATAATGAATTGTCCCATACAAACTTCTGGGCGTGGTTGATTGAGGAAATAACAGATGAAAGCGGGAACCATCCGTTCATCAAATTGTTTATTCCCGATTTCTATGTTGGAAATAAATACGATTATCATCATGTGGGAAGAGAAGACGGCCATAGGG